>CAZIEH010000076.1:0-8027 GCA_964538695.1 uncultured Eubacterium sp.
TGCCCGGAGGGCCTACAAGAAGTACACCCTTCGGTATTCTTGCGCCGAGCTGTTTGAATTTATCGGGATTTTTCAAGAAATCGACAATTTCTGTAAGCTCTTCTTTTTCTTCATCGGCACCTGCAACATCGGCAAAGGTTGTTTTTCTGCCGTTATCGGCATTGTTTTTGATTTTTGCCTTGCCGAAGCCCATAATCTTGTTGTCGCCGCCCATTGCGCTCATACGCCTAAAGAGTATGAACACAAAAACGCCCGAAATTACAACAAGTATAAGTGTCGGCAAAATCGACATAATCTGTGAGGTCTGTCTGCTGCCGTCGTAATCGTACTTTACGGGATTTTCGGTGTTTTTCTTGTTGTTTTCGATGACGACCTTGTGAATATCCTCTTGGAAAAAGGTGATATTCGGCACGGTGTATCTGTGGACGGCTGTTTTTGCATCCTCGCCGCGAAGCTTATATTTAAGCTCGCCGCTGTAAAGATTAAGATTGTATTCTGCAACCTTATCTTGCTGAAACAGCTCTACAACCTCGTAATACTTTGCTTTTGCAGAGGTTTGATTACTGCCCCTTACCGCCATAACCGCCACGATAAACAGAATAGGTACGATAATGGCGACAAAGATTTTTCTAAAATTCTCTTTCAATTAACGGTGACAACTCCTTAACTGTATATTTCGGGCTTTAAGACACCGACGAACGGCAGATTGCGGTATTTCTCATCGTAATCAAGGCCGTAGCCGACAACAAATTCGTCGGGAACCTGCGTGCCGATATAATCAGCCCTGATATCGGCTGCCCTGCGCTCGGGCTTATCAAGAAATGTACAAATCTTTACACTGTTCGGGTTTCTGCCTTTTAAAATATCGACAATGTACGACAGTGTAAGACCTGTGTCAAGTATATCCTCGACAATAAGCACATCATATCCCTCAAGATTGGTGTCCAAATCCTTAATTATCTTAACTACACCCGAGGTTTTTGTACCCGAGCCGTAGGAGGAAACAATCATAAAATCTATTGTACAAGGCAAATCGATTTCGCGCATTAAATCGGTCATAAAGACAACTGCACCTTTTAAAACGCTGACAAGCAAAAGCTTTTTACCGACATAATCTTTATTTATCATTGCCGCAAGCTTTTTATTTATCTCTTTAATTTCCTGTTCGGAAATCAAAACCTTTTTAATATCGTCTTTCAAACTCATTAAAAGCTACCTTCCCCTTCTTTTATTATTAAAATTCGTTTTGAACCGTCATCAACCCTAACCCGTTCGTCAATGCCGAACAGATTGGTAAAGACAATCCCCTTTTCATCGCAAAGAAAAAGCAAATTTCGCTTTTCTTCGGGTGTAAAGGCACTTTCGCACAAAAGCTTTCGAAGTGTTTTTGTAACATTTCTGCCGACGGGGCGATATGCATCACCGTCTTTTCTTGTTCTAAGCGAAGTGTTGCCTACTATTTTATCACAGTCAATCGAATATTTAAATAATAATTTGTGAACTTTAATTGTATTTTTATATGTTTCGTAATCAACTGTTTCGCAATTTGAAAAATATTGCCGCATTTCGGCGCTGTTTAAGTCGATTTGTATGCAAAATTCCTCGCGATTTTTGTTTTTTGTTATAACATAGCCCGATTTTGTTTTGCAAAACGACATATTATATGGCAGTGACTCGCGCCGAGAGCTACCGCATACAACCTTCAGCATCGCATCAATGTGTCGCGCAGTCACACTGTCCTTGCCGCAGGTATTTTCAGCGAAAATTCGCAAAACACGCTTTTGTATAGGCGGCTGTTGCAATGCAATATCTGCTGACATTACGCCGTTTAAGCAAAGCTTTCGGTATGCTTTTTGCGCAATATCGGACAGATATGCCGCATCTTCTCTTAAAGTGTCGGAAAAACGCGCAACATTCATTACAGCACCACTGTTAATCTGCTTTAAAACAGGTACGGCGTGGTGGCGAATAATATTTCGCGTATAGTCGTCGGAAGCATTACTGCTGTCAACCACAAAGCTTTGCTTGTTATCAGCCAAAAATCGCAAAATCTCGTCGCGAGTGGTGGTGATAAGCGGTCGTATTATATTACCTCTTACGGGCGGTATACCGCCTGCACCGTTGATACCCGAGCCGCGAGTAATATTGTAAACAACGGTTTCAAGATTATCGTCTGCATTGTGTGCCGTCGCGATTTTGTCGACCGAAAGCTCTGCAAAGCAGTCATATCTGACCTTTCTTGCCGCAAGCTCTATACTTTCACCGCTTTTTTCGGCAATTTCCGCAACAGGGACACGCCGCACTGTTATCGGAATTTCCAAGCGGTTGCAAAGCTCGACTGCAAATTTCTCGTCACGCATTGCCTCGTCACCGCGAAGCATATGGTTTATATGCACGGCAAAAAGCGTTATTCCGTACTTTTCGCGAAGACCGCAAAGTGCCAAAAGCAGTGCGACCGAATCAGCACCGCCCGACAAGCCAACCGCGACTTTATCGCCGAACGACAGCATACCGTATTTATTTATCGCCGCCTCAATTTGCCGCAACATCAGTGAAACACATCCTGCGTTGTAAATCTTGTAAATTGACCGTCCCAATGCAAATCAACCGTGCCTGTTTCGCCGTGACGGTTTTTAGCGATTATACACTGCGCCTTGTTTTCGTCAACAGGCTCGCCCGTGCCGTTTTGGAAATATGCATCACGGTGCAGGAACAAAACAATATCGGCATCCTGCTCGATAGAGCCCGACTCACGCAAATCCGACAATGTGGGTATATGCGAGCTGTCCTTGCCTGCCGTGCCACGGTTAAGCTGTGCGCAACAGACGACGGGAATATTAAGCTCTTTTGCCATTATTTTAAGATTTCGCGTAATATCCGAAACCTCCTGCACACGGTTTTCCTTACGCTCGGTAGAGCGAAGAAGACCGAGGTAGTCAATCATAATAACATCACACGCGCCGTTCATTCGGCGAACTTTTGCCTTGATATCGGGTACCGTTATACCCGAGGTTTCGTCAAAATATATCGGTGCTTTACTGAGCTTTTCACTTGCAATACCGAGGTTGATATAATCCGACTCGCTAAGCTCACCTGTACGAAGCTTTTCGCTTTTTATGCACGCCTCATTCGAAAGCATACGCTGTGCCAGCTGGTCACGCGTCATTTCAAGCGAGAAAAAACAAACAGTTTTATTGCTTTGCAAGGCTATGTTTCTTGCAATATTAAGACAAAATGAGGTTTTACCCATACCGGGGCGCGCACCTATTATAATAAGGTCGGAACGGTTAAGTCCCGTTGTGTATTTATCAACAGCCGAAATGCCGCAAGGAATACCGACATAATCCTTGCGCTTTTCTTCGTCGCTTAAATTAGTAAGTCGAACAAAGGTTTCGTTTTCCAGAACATCTGAAATATGCCTAAGACCTGCGACATCCTTGTCCTGCCGTATGTCGAAAATCATTCGCTCGGCGTGGTCAAGCAACAGTCCTGGCTCGGTTTTACCTTCAGACGCGTCATTTATAATATCGCGCGATGCCATAATCAGCGCACGAACGGTGTATTTTTCACGCACAATAGAGGCATATGTCACAATATTTGCGGCAGAAGGAACACTTTGTGCAAGCTGTGTTAAATACGCTTTACCGCCTGCATCGTCGTAAATATCGTTCTTTTTAAGCCATTCAAGCAAAGTAACAAAATCGATAGTTCTGTTAAGCTCGAACATATTGCAAAGAGCCTCGAAAATCGCCTTGTGCTGTGGCAAGTAAAAGTGAAAAGGCTTTAATGTATCGGCAATAAGCAATATGCTTGACGGTTCAACAAGAACAGCACCGAGAACCGATTGCTCCGCCTCAAGAGAAAAAGGCAGTTGACCGTCTTCTAAGTCAAAATACTTTGAATTATCCATTATTCAACAACCTTTACCGAAAGCTTGGCGCTGATGCCTGCATACAGCTTAACTTCCGCGGTGAACTCGCCGTACGATTTTATATCGTTAAGCACAAATTTTCTGCGGTCGATTTCGGAGCCGAGAATTTTGTTAAGCTCGGCGGCAACCTCTTTAGAAGTAACCGAGCCGAAAAGCTTACCGCCTGCACCCGCCTTAGCTTTAATAACAACCGTTGTTTCGGCAATTTTCGCCGCAAGCTGTTGTGCCTCTTTTTTCTGCTCTGCCTCGTGGTGAGCCTTAGACTCCTCGCGGCTTTTAAACTCGCCCATAGCAGTTGCATTAGCCTCTACTGCAAGGTTGCGCGGAAACAGAAAATTTCTGGCATAACCGTCGGATACGGTTATCAGCTCGCCTGCTTTACCTTTACCCTTGACATCGCTTTTAAGTACAACTTTCATATCGTCAACTTCCTTTCGAAATTAAATATCTTGTTTATATTGTTTAATCGCACCGAGAAGTGCATCCTTTGCAGTTTCAAAGGAATCGCACTCAAGCTGGCAAGCCGCCATATTACGGTGACCGCCGCCACCCAACAGCTCCATAATCACCTGCACATTTATATCGCCGAACGAGCGCGCCGAAATGTTTACGGTATCGCCGATTTTACACATAACGAACGATGCACGAACATTCTCAAGATACAGTAATTCATCAGCCGCCTGTGATGTGGCGATTCTTGTAATATTATCCGAGACCTCGTCGTAAGAAACAGCACAATCCTCGTAAAGCTGTGCCGAGGAAATTATAGCCGATTTTCTGACAAAGGTGCGCATATCGTCTGCAAACAGCTTTTTAACTGCGGTTGTGTCAGCACCGCAGGAGCGCAAATGAGCCGCCGCCTCGAAAGTGCGTATACCCGTGTGGAAACAAAAGCTTTTGGTATCAAGCACAATACCGCCGAGCAAGCCGTTTGCGGCAAGCGGTGAAATATCGGCATTATCGATATATTGCAACAGCTCGGTAACCATTTCGCAAGTTGAAGATGTTGCGGTTTCGTGGTAGAAAACAACGGCGTTGTCAATTGCATCAACCGCCTTGCGGTGGTGGTCTATTACCACAACATTTTTACATTTTTCGTAAAGCTGTTTGTTTTCGACAAAATCAGGTCTGTGAACATCGCATACAATAAGCAATGTTCTGTCGTTGATATTGTCAAAATCAATCTCAGACGAAAGCTTGCAACCGCTGTCATTATTCAAAATCTGCCTATACAGCGGCAAAGCAAGTGTGTTTTCACTATTGAAAACAATTTGTGTCGGTTTGTTAAGCTTGCGCGCAAGACAGGAAAGCGCATAGCAAGCGCCAAGGCAGTCAACATCGGAATACCTGTGACCCATTAAGTAAATTTTGTCTGATGCCTGCATCATTCTGTACAAAGCCGATGCAACGGCGCGCACACGAACCTTTGTGTGCTTTTCGGCAATATTAGAAACACCGCCGAAAAACATAAACTCGTTTGCGCCGTTTTTTATTACCGCCTGATCACCGCCGCGGCTTTGCGCCATTTCAACCGCCTGCACTGAAAGCTTTTGACAGTCAGCAGGTGCTTTACCGCCTCTGCCGACACCAATTGACAGTGTGAAAGGTGACTCCTCGGGTGTTTTTAAACCGCGTACACGCTTTAAAACACCGAACTTACCCGAAATTAAAGTGCGCAGGTCGCGTTCTTCAAGATAAACGAATAAGCCGTTACCGCTTTGGTTAAGCACAACGCAAGGAATATCGGACAACCAATTTTCTATTTCACGATGTATTGCACCGCGATATTCCGACCTTTCACTGTCGCGACAGTTCTTTGTTACCTCGTAAAAATTGTCGATTGTAACCGTCATAATTACAGGGCGAGTGTTACTGTATTCGGTGGCGGCTTTTTTAAGCGCAGTGTTATCAATTAAATAATATATAACCGACGGCGTATCGATATTTATCGACCTGTAAGCTGTGAATTGTCTGCCGCCGAAAGCTGTTTCGCAATAGCCCGAAACAAGCAATTTATTATCATCAAGCTTTAAAAACTGCGTAATATTCTCGCCATAGCAGGCGTCAGTACAAAGCTTTGCAAAGTGACTGTTGTACCAAACGATAACCCCCTCTTTATCTGTGTAAATAACAGGGAATGAAAATGACGAGAGCATACGCGATTTGGGAGATGCATCTTGCTCTAACGCTGTTACGAATTTAGAGTATTCATTTTCGGTGCGAAAAAACGCAATTGCCGCCAAAATTACACCTATCGCACTTGCGGCAAGCATAAACGGAAAAAGCGCACTGTTAATAACGGCAGAACCGATTGTAAGCAGTATCAGCATTAAAAGCGATATAAGCGAAAAGCCGTAAAGCTTTACAAGCTTTTTCATAAACATCCCCCCTATCGGCGGTTTTTTAACTTAGATTTCAAGAATTATAGGCACTATCATAGGACTGCGCTTGGTTTTTTCGTAAAGATACTTGGAAACTGCATCGCGCACCTTGGTTTTTATACTGCCGCGGTCGCGTATGCCCTTATCATAGCAATATTCAAGTGCATCACACGCAACCTCTCTTGCATTATCTACAAGGCGTTCAGCCTCTTTTACAAATACAAAGCCGCGTGTAATAACCTCGGGACCCGAAACAACCTCGTTAGTTGCGGTGTCCATTGTAAGCGTAACAACGACCAAGCCGTCCTCTGCAAGGTGCTTTCTTTCGCGCAGAACGACATTGCCGACATCGCCGACACCCAAGCCGTCGATAAGCACGCGCCCCGCAGGCACAGTATCGACAACCTTCATTGTGTTCTTTTTAAACTCTATTACCCTGCCGATGTCGGTTACCAAAATATTCTCTTTCGGAATACCCATTTGCTGTGCAAGCTGTGCGTGTTTAAACAAATGCTTTTGCTCACCGTGAACAGGTATTAAAAAAGTCGGTCTGACAATGCTTATCAAAAGCTTCAGCTCTTCTTGACAAGCGTGTCCAGAAACATGCACATCGTACATTTTTTCGTATACCACATTTGCACCGAGCTTTATAAGCTCGTTTATAACCTTGCCGACAAGCTTTTCGTTACCGGGTATCGGGGTTGCCGAAATAATAATCATATCATCGGGTGCGATTTCAAGCTGTCTATGCTCGCCGAAAGCCATTCGGTGCAGTGCCGACATCGGCTCGCCCTGACTACCGGTGGTGATTATAACGATTTCGCCTGGCGAATATCGTTTAACCATATCAAGCTCGATTAAAACACCCTCGGGAACATTAAGGTAGCCAAGCTCTGCCGCAACAGACACAACATTTATCATACTGCGACCCGAAACCGCGACCTTTCTGCCGCAATTAACAGCCTCGTCGATAATTTGCTGTAAACGGTGAATATTCGATGAAAAGGTTGCGACGATTATACGGTGACCCTCGCCCTTTTTAAATAGGTTGGAAAAAGAGTCGCCGACAATTCTTTCGGACTGTGTATAGCCCGAGCGTTCAGCATTTGTCGACTCCGAAAGCATTGCCAAAACGCCCTCTTTGCCAAGCTCTGCAAAACGGGCAATATCTATAACATTATCATCAATCGGGGTTGTGTCTATTTTAAAGTCACCTGTTTGCACAACTGTGCCCGCGCCGCATTTTATCGCAAAAGCGCATGCATCGGGAATAGAGTGATTTACATGGATAAATTCAACCGAAAAGCCGCCGAGCTTTACAACATCACCGGGGAAAACAGAATTAAGCTTTGCATTTGCAAGCAAATTATGCTCTTTCAATTTACCGGAAATAAGCCCTATGGTAAGTCTTGTACCGTAGACGGGAATATTCAGCTCTTTAAGCAAATACGGAATACCGCCGATATGGTCCTCGTGACCGTGGGTTACAACAAGACCCCTGATTTTGTCTTTATTCTTCAAAATATAGGTAAAATCGGGTATAACGCTGTCGACACCTGGTAAATCCTCGTCGGGGAACGACATACCGCAATCTACCAAAATCATATCATTACCGTATTCGTAAAGAGTTATGTTTTTGCCGATTTCGTTCAAACCGCCGAGAGGAATAATTCTAAGCGGTATTTTACCCTTTGCCGACACGGGCTTTTTAGCAC
>CAZIEH010000077.1:0-5828 GCA_964538695.1 uncultured Eubacterium sp.
ATGTAAGAATTAAAATTCAGGGTGATTATCCCGAACGGTTTTTAAATGTTTGCTCTGCGGCAGGCATAACGCTGTGGGGTTATGCGAAAACCGACGACGGAATAGCGGTGAATATTGCCGCATCTGATTATTTGAAAATACGAAGCCGCCGTCGAAAAAGCGGCGTATCACTGCATATAACCAAAAAACGCGGTTTGCCGTTTGCACTAAAAAAATACAGTGGTCGTATAGGCATCGCGGTCGGTGTGCTTTTGTTTTTTGCGGTGCAGGTCTTGCTTTCGCGTTTTATATGGAATGTTGAAATTAAGGGCAATAAAAGCGTTAAAACGGCGGAAATCGAAAAATGCTGTAAAAGCATCGGAATAGGAGAGGGTACGCTGTCGTCGTGTATTGATACAAATGATGCACGGCTTGCGCTTTTGCTTGCAGATGACCGACTTAGCTGGGCATCTTTTATAGTCGAGGGCAGTCATTTGACGGTGAATGTTTCCGAAACCAAAAGGCGTGTTGAAACGCCCGATGATCCCACAAATTTCGTCGCCGCACGCGACGGGGTTATTGAAAAGGTCACGGTAAGCGGCGGCAAGGCTTTGGTGAAAAGCGGTCAGGCGGTACTTAAAGGCGAGCTGTTGGCAAGCGGTGTGATAGAGTATACCGACGGTTCTACCGTGTTCACCCGTTGTGACGGCAGGGTTACGGCAAAAACCGAAAGGAGCTTTTCTGTAACCGTACCGAAGCGCAAAACCGTAAAAAAGCCGACGGGCAGAATATACACCCGTCGCGCGGTAAAAATTTTCGGCACAGCCTTGCCGCTTAGCTTTACCGCATTGCCAAAAAACTGTGAAACAAAAACCGAAAAATATTGTCCCACCTTGGGCGAAAGCTATTTGCCGATTGTCTTTTACACAGTGCGATATTCGGAATATAAAAAAGAAAAAATATGCCTTTCAAAATCGGATGCGGTAAAGCTTGCGCAAAGTCGGCTTGAAAAATTGCAAAAAACACAGCTTTCCGACGGCGAAATCAGTGAATTTTATGACACGGTTTCTGAGAATGATGACTCGGTTACCGTATTAAGGCGGTGCAAATGCACGGAAAATATAGCAATTTCGGAAAATATTAAAATAAATACTGTAAAAATGCAAAAAAATGTGTTACAATAAAAAAGAAATTGCAAGCGGAGGCTGATGTATGGGCAAAAACACCGTCGTGTTGGAAAATGTTGAAAATATAGAAGAGCTTTTCGGCAGTATGGACGAAAATGTGCGGTTGCTTGAAAAAGAGTACGATGTCGTTATAACCAACCATAACGGCAACCTTTCGGTTGTCGGTGATGAGTATGATGTAGTGCTGACGGTGAAAGCTATCGAGGGGTTACTGCTACTCATAAAAAAAGGCGAAAGCATAGGTGAGCAAAATGTTCGATATATGATGTCGCTTGTCGCGGACGGCGACAGCGAAAAGATTGAAAGTCTTACCGACGACGGTTGCATTTGCATTACCACAAAGGGCAGACCGATAAAGCCGAAAACACTCGGTCAGAAAAAGTATATCGAGGCTATAAGAAACAACACGGTTACCATCGGTGTCGGCCCTGCGGGAACGGGTAAAACCTATTTGGCGGTTGCCATGGCAGTTACGGCGTTTCGCGCAAAGGAGGTCAACCGAATAATTTTAACACGCCCCGCGGTAGAGGCAGGCGAAAAGCTTGGTTTTTTGCCCGGCGATTTACAGCAAAAGGTCGACCCGTATTTAAGACCACTGTACGATGCACTGTTTGATATGCTTGGGGCGGAAAATTTTCAGCGTTGTCAAGAGCGTGGTGATATCGAGGTTGCGCCGCTTGCCTATATGCGCGGCAGAACGCTTGACGACAGCTTTATAATTCTTGACGAGGCGCAAAACACCACCTCGGAACAAATGAAGATGTTTTTAACGCGACTTGGCTTTAATTCCAAGGCGGTTGTAACGGGCGATGTTACACAGATAGACTTGCCCGACGGTAAACGCTCGGGTCTTAAAGAGGTTGTGAAAATACTGAAAAATATCGACGGCATTGCCACGGTAAGGTTCAGCGATAAGGATGTTGTTCGACATAAGCTTGTACAGGACATCATCAGGGCATATGAAAAATATACGGAAGTGAGGAACAGAAAAAATGGGTAAGCTAAAGGTTATATTCAGTGACAATCAAAAAAGCATAAAACTGCCGTCGGGTATTCGTATGCTTTTAAGGCGCGCTTGTGCCGCCGTACTGCTTAACGAGGGCTTTGAGGGCGATGCCGAGGTAAACATTACCTTTGTCGATGACGAAGAAATACATAAGCTTAACAAGCAGTTCAGAGATATTGACAGCTCTACCGATGTTCTGTCATTTCCTTTAGGCGAAAACGGCGAATACGATATAAACCCCGAAACGGGTGCAAAAATGTTGGGTGATGTTGTAATTTCGGTTGAACACGCTTTTGCACAGGCGGCTGATTTCGGTCATACCATAAATCGCGAAATGGCGTTTTTAACCGTACATTCGGTATTGCACCTACTTGGGTACGACCATGTAAACGGCGGTATTGAGGCATTGCGTATGCGCGAGCATGAGGAGGCTGTTTTGGCAAAGCTGGGTGTTTCTCGCGACGAAAGCTTTGTAGATTGATTTTAACGGTGAAAGATATGACACAACAAAAAACTGCATTTACAGCAATTGTCGGCAGGGCGAATGTCGGTAAATCGTCCCTGCTTAACGCGATACTCGGTCAAAAAATTGCCGCTGTATCATCAAAGCCGCAAACTACAAGAACGCGCATTATGGGTGTTCACACAAGTGGTGATGACCAGCTTGTTTTTATCGATACCCCGGGCTTTCACAAGCCGCACAATATGCTTGGCGAAAAAATGGTCAAGGCGGTAACAACGGGTATGCAGGATGTTGACGCCGTAATACTTGTTGTAGATGCCGCACCGAAATTCGCGTTTAATCCGGAGCAATTACCCCAAGCCGAGTTACAGCTTATTGAGGGTATAAAAAAACGCAAGGTACCCGCCGTGCTTGTAGTTAATAAAATAGATTTGTTAGAGGACAAGCAAGAGCTGCTTTCAATTATTTCTGCATATACAAGGCATTGCGATTTTGATGCCGTTGTGCCTGTTTCCGCGCTGAAAAAAGACGGTGTGGATATACTTTTGAAAGAGGTTATAAAATATACAAAGCCGTCGCCGCACTATTTTGCTGACGGTGATGTTACCGACCAGCCCGAGCAAACACTGGTTTCTGAAATGATACGCGAAAAGCTGCTTAGAAATCTTGAAAAAGAAATTCCGCACGGCATTGCGGTGGATATTGAAAGATTTTTTGAAAGAGATAAAAAGAACGGCGAGCCGATTGTTGAGGTTCACGCGGTAATATATTGCGAGCGCGAAAGTCACAAGGGTGTCGTAATCGGTAAAAACGGCGCTATGCTTAAAAAGGTCGGCGAACAGGCGCGATATGATATAGAACGCTTTTTCGGTTGCAGCTGTTCGCTGAAACTGTGGGTAAAGGTTAAAGAAAATTGGCGAAACAGTGCCTCTCTTATACGCTCTTTCGGTCTGAACGGCGAATAAAAACATAATTTACCTGCCATAATCGTCCCGTTTTGCAAAACACTATTTGTAAAGGGGCGATTATTGTGAATAGTAACGATTTTTGGCACGCTTTCGTAAAAAGCGGAAGTGTATGCGACTATTTGTTGTATATTGAAAACGAAAAAGGGGTGTGTGGCGACGGAAAGCTTGAAAACAACGGGGCTTGTGATAATGCAAAAGAACTACCGCGAAAGTGACCGCTTGCTTACACTGCTTACCCCGAACGGCCCTGTTCGTGTCTGGGCGCGTGCCGCCGAAAATGTAAAAAGCAAAAAATTTGCGGGTACGGCAATGTTCTGCTATTCCGATTTTCTTTTGCACCGCGGCAGTGATGGGCTGTACATAGTTGACGCGGCAGAGCCGAGGGAGATTTTTTTCGGACTGCGTAACGATATCGAACGCCTTTCGCTTGCACAGTATTTTTGCGAGCTGCTTTGCGCCGTAGCCCCTGAGGGAACGGATACTGAGGAACTGTTGCGGCTTGCACTTAACAGTCTGTACTGCTTGTGCGGCGACGAAAAAAGTATATACGCCGTAAAGGCTGTTTTCGAGTGGCGGCTTATGTGTGAGCTTGGCTTTTTGCCAAATCTTATAGGCTGTACAGAGTGCGGCGAGTATAGTGCCGCGGAAATGTTTTTTGACCCTTTCGAGGGTGTTTTGTACTGCAATGTGTGTGTGCCGAAAAAGGCGGGGCTTTTAAAGCTTACCCCGTCGCAATTGGCTGTATTACGGCACATTGCTTTGTCGGATTTTAAGCGAATTTTCGGCTTTACCGCGGCAGAGGAAACCTTGCGTGCCGTGTCGGCAGTAACCGAAAAATATGTGGAGGCAAGGGTAGAGCGAACCTTTAAAACTCTGCGATATTTCAACAGTGTTAGGATATAATGTATGGAAGAAAATTTATTAAAAAAGCAAATAAAGGTTTTAGAGCTGGATAAAATTTTGGCGCGCCTGTCCGAAAATGCCGCAACGCACGACGGTGTAGAGGGGTGCCTTAATATAACACCCTCGTTTTCAAAGCGACAGGTCGATTTTTTACAGCAAAATACCGCCGATGCATATATGCTTACGGCGCGCTTCGGTGCGCCCTCTTTCGGTGGTGCGGTTAATTGCAATAATTCGCTTTCACGCAGTCGCGCAGGTGCGGTGCTTACCTTTGCACAGCTACTTGAAATTGCACAGCTATTGCATATCGTGCGAACCGTTAAAGAGTGGCGTGACCATTTTTGCAGTAACATTTCAACCACTCTTGACCGACATTTCGAGGCACTTGTCCCGAATAAATATTTTGAAGAAAAGCTTTTTGCCGCCATTCGTTCAGAAGAGGATTTTAACGACAACGCCTCTTCCACGCTGTACGATTTGCGCCGCAAGATACGCTCGGCAGGCGTGTCTATTCGCGAAAAGCTTGAAAGCATTGTCCGTTCACAAAGCTATCAAAAATATTTGCAGGATGCAATTGTAACACAGCGTGACGGGCGCTTTGTTGTGCCTGTAAAGGCAGAATACCGTTCCGAAATTTCGGGTCTTGTACACGATGCCTCCGCCTCGGGCGCAACACTGTTTATTGAGCCTATGCCGATTGTAGAGGTGAATAACGAGTTGCGTGTATTGCGCAAAAAAGAGGCTGACGAGGTTGAAAGACTGTTAAGAGAGCTTTCTGCCGAGGCGGCTGAATTTGCCGAAAACATTGCACAATCGTACGATGCGGTTGTGGCACTTGACATAGTTTTCGCAAAGGCGAAATATGCCTTTAAAATAAATGCGGTGACCCCTGTTATAACCGATAACGGCGTATGCGACCTAAAAAATGCGCGCCACCCGTTGCTCGGCAAGGCGGCGGTGCCTATAAGCGTTTCGCTTGGGCTTGGGTACGATACACTTATAATCACGGGTCCTAACACGGGCGGTAAAACCGTAACACTGAAAACAATAGGACTTTGCTGTTTAATGGCGATGTGCGGACTTATGCTACCCGTTGACGAGGGTAGCCGTGTTGCGGTGTATGACAGTATTTTTGCCGACATCGGCGATGAGCAAAGTATAGAGCAATCACTTTCCACATTTTCGTCGCATATGACGAATATCGTCGAAATATTGCAACAAACCGACGGCAACAGCCTTGTTTTGCTTGACGAGCTTGGCGCAGGTACAGACCCCGTAGAGGGTGCGGCGCTTGCGGTTGCTATTATTTCAAAGCTTAGAGA
>CAZIEH010000077.1:5838-7756 GCA_964538695.1 uncultured Eubacterium sp.
GAGCTTGGTGCTAAAACCGCCACAACCACGCATTATGCCGAGCTGAAGTCGTTTGCAATTGATACCGCAGGTGTCGAAAACGCCTGCTGTGAATTTGATGTTGCGACACTTCGCCCAACATACCGTCTGCTTGTCGGCGTACCCGGCAGGTCAAACGCGTTTGCTATCTCGCGCCGCTTGGGCATTGCCGAGGATATTATAGCAAAAGCCGCCGACTCGGTATCGGAGGAAAACAAGCGGTTCGAGCAGGTTGTTTCATCGCTTGAAGAGGCAAGACAGAATGTCGAAAAAGAACGCGTCGAAGTAAATGAAATGCGCCGTGAGCTTGAAAAAAGCCGTGAAGAGGTGCAAGCGTTGCGTGCAAAATTGCAAACCGAGCGCGAGAAAATTTTGCAAAAAACGCGCGAGCAGGTGCGTGATATTGTCGATTCTGCCCGTGCGCAGTCAAATGTGCTGCTTAATCAGCTTGAGGATATGAAAAAGCAAATGGATTCTGCAAATGCGCGCGACACTGTTTCGCGTGCGCGCACTGCGGCAAAACGCGCGATAGAAAAGCTTGAGGGAAGTACGGACAGTGCCGAAAACGAGCGTGAGGATTACACCTTGCCGCGCAAATTGAAGGTTGGCGACAGCGTTGTTTTGGCGGATATAAATAAACAGGCTACCGTTATTTCATTGCCCGACAAGGGCGGTAAATTGCAGGTGCTTGCAGGTGCTATGAGTATGAAAACGCATATCGACAATGTTCGACTTGTCGAAAAATCGGCTAAGACGCAAAAAAAGCAACCGCAAAAGCGCAATGTCACGGGCGTTGCCTCTCGCGCAGAAAGGTCTGCGGCGGTCGAGGTAGATTTGCGCGGAATGGCAAGCGACGAGGCATTGCTTGAGCTGGATAGATTTATTGACAATGCTGTTTTAAGCGGCGTTGGTGAAATACGCATTATCCATGGCAAGGGAACGGGTGTTTTGCGAAAGGCGGTTCAGCAGGAGCTTCGCCGTAACGCCAGTATCAGAACATATCGCCTTGGTGTATTCGGCGAGGGTGAAAGCGGCGTAACTATTGCCGAGTTGAAATAGAATATTTTGTAATTTCGGGTGTCGTGGTTTCACGACACCTTTTTTGTGCATAATAAAATTGAATAAAAATAAAAGGGGTGTGCATTTGGATACAAAGAAAAAAGCGGCTTTTATTATAAATGTCATTTTTTACGGCACAGCCGCGGTTATCGTTTTTTTAGCGGTGAAGTATGCACTTATGTACGCACTGCCTTTTATTATAAGCTTTGCCGCGGTGTACTCGTTACAAAAGCCTATGATTGCTTTAAGCCGACGACTGGGAATAAGCAAAAATTTGCTGACCCTTGTTTTTATAATTGTTTTACTTGTTGTGTTTTTTACCATTGCGGCATTGACGCTTTACAAGCTTGGTTGTGCCGTTGTGTACGGTATTAAGGAACAGATGATAGACTTTACGGCATTAGGCGAAAATTTCAAGGGGATTTCGCAGATTTTCGGTATAGGTGCCGATAAAATAAGTGAGATTTACGATAATATTTTTTCATCACTTTGCGGCAGTGCGGTTTCGGCGGCAAATGCGTTTCTGCGCGCATTGCCGAAATATTTTGTCACATCGATAGTATCGGTTGCATCGGCTTGCTTTTTTTGCTTTTCGTATGATGAATTTGTGGCTTTTGTAAAGCGGAATGTCAGTAATAAAACCGTCGACAATGTCCGCAAGCTTAAACGCGTTGTAAATGACAGCGTGTTAAAAATAATTAAAGGTTATCTGCTTTTGGCTTGTGTAACCTTTGCATTTATGGCTTTTGGGCTTGGTATACTCGGCGTAAAGGGCTTTTTGGGTATCGCCGCGTTGGTGGCTGTCGTCGACCTGTTGCCCGTGCTTGGAACGGGTATAATG
>CAZIEH010000078.1:0-7719 GCA_964538695.1 uncultured Eubacterium sp.
ATTCCCACTCGCCCAGGTATTTGTAATCTAAAACATATTTGTTAATGAAATATACTGCATAGTATTCGTATTATTTACATTATACTTATTTTTTGGACTATAAGATATTTTGTTGCCAAAATGTTGCCGTGTATAGATAAATATTGTAGCTACTAAAAGCCAATACTCTCTACCAAATACAGCTAAAATCTATTGATGTTATGAAATTCATCAATTTCTGTTGCTATAGTTTCTTTTAATAATAGTTCTTGTTTCATTGCAATTTTGTTATTTGCAGAATCCCAACTGTCTATTATTAGTTCACAAAATTTATGCAATACTTCATTCCCGCTTTTTACTTCATTATATGGTATATTAGAATGCAATACAAGTTGTATAACTGAAATATATCTAATTTTCATTTCGTTAAATGTCATCTTTCCTACACCTCGTATAATTCTAAATTCATAATTTATTACTTTGGCATCGGTATTCTTTCCTAATAAAGGAAATGTTTGATTTTTTCATTGCTTTCCACTCACCTTTGAGCTGTTCTTTGGACAAAGCTTCATAGATGAATAACCAATTTTTATCAATTTCTTCATTATCTTGCTTGTCCAACAAATTTCTTGCATATGATTTAAGTGTTTTTATAGATTTTAAATCATTTTGTTTTCTATAGTATAGCAAGGAAAAACACTTAAGTAAACAGCTATCCTTTGTAGTGATCCAATCTACTTTTAACTTTTTAATATCAAAGTTGTATTTCAATGCAAAATATATCGCATATATCATTGCTTCATAATTTTCAACAATTACGCTTGAAGAAAAAATAATATTTGCAAATTGTACTATGCTTTCTATTGGCATTTCATACGGAACAAATACATACTCATCTAATAACGGGATAAGATATGGATATATAATTGCCAAATGAAGCATTGTCTTACGAAAATATTGTTGTGCATTCTTGGTCATCGTTTGTTTTGACAATACTTTGATAGCATACTTCAACACTGCAGCATTTTTACCATTTTCTTCCATTAATCCAACGGCCATATCTAAATAAGATTGCACTTTTTTATAGTTGACTTGTCCATATTGAGTTGTGAAATCGAAACAATTCAACTGACGTACCCAATGTTTTGTAGCTGCAACCGGTAATTCCTCAACTTTTGTCTTCTTGTGATTTAATGGCAGATCAAAATTTCGTAATTCTGCAGTAAGCTCAGTTAAAAAAAGTTGTGTCTTTTCATATGTTTCTACATAGCAAGTGTAATCATCAATATTTCGGACGTACTCCCAGCCTCTACTGCTCAAGTGCCGATCAATTACAGTCAATATTATTTCCGATACCAAATTTGACGCATGCGGACCTATAATAAATCCGTGCGTTTCTCCGGATTTCAACTCCATACATCTATGATCCAATTCATTATACCACTCTTTTTCTTGACGATTGTTTTTTGCATTTTGTTTGCCGGTAAGAGCCCAACAAAGCGCATGCGTATACATACTCGGAAAACAGGTTGAAATGTCTGCACTTACCATATATTTCTTTCCAATCAGAATGTCAGGAACCGGAGAATCATCTGTTTTCCAATTTTTATAGTTCATTTTAAACAGTGCCTTGCTATTACTTTGTTTTCTAATATGAATCCTACTAATTTTATAATTGTTACCTTCGGTTTGCACGCTGAAATGTTTTTTGATTTTATCCCAATTATCCCGGATGCAAGCACATAGTCTTTCATATGCCATTGGATTAGGTATGCCAAGAGTTCTTGGTATATTAATATCACGCATAGTATCAAAAGAAATATATCCATGGTCTACTTTAGAAAAAGGTTGTTTTAGCGATAAACTATACTGATAGAATTCTTCAGATGTGAAAATCGGTGGAAGTTTTTCCGAAAAAAGACCATGAGCAAGTAATCCTTTATACACATCATCTGCTGATATTTCACTCATATAATCCGAATATTTCTTGCTCATATCATTTCCTCTTTTCTTTGTGTACTATTGTGTTTAACGTTCTATACTATGTATGACTTAATTATTACCAATTAGTAATTCTTCTAAATGGTTAATGTTGTCACCAGTTAATTCATCGGAACAACTTAAAATCAAGGCTTTATTTTGATTAAGCACACCATCATTAAAGCATCTATCAAAAAACTCATTAATATAAATCTCTTTTTCTAATATGAATTCTTTTAAGTTATCTTCAGCCTCTGTATCACCACCTCGACTTCTCCACCAAATAGCAAGTTGTTCCTGATGATATAAAACATTTCTGTAAGCTTTTAAAAATTCTTGAAAATCATATGTAGCATTCATTACCTTAAAACTTTCATGCACGATTTTTGCGTGTTCAGAACCTTTTAAATGCATTGTCGGTTTCAACAAATTTTCCATATATTGAATATTCCCGTCAGTCAATTCATTTTGATGATTTAATATTGTTTCTCTTTGTTGTTCTAATACGCTCTTTTCATAACATCGATATAAAAAGTTTGTAATATATAGTCCTTTATCATTATTAAGATCTGTCCAAAGTTCTTCGATATTATCATCACCTCCACGATCACGCCAAAATGTAACAACAAACATATGATGATATAATACATTTTTATATGCTTCTAAAAATTCTTGAAAATCATATGTAGTATTCACCACATGAAAATACTTTTCCACAATTTCCGCATGTTCAGTGGCGGTTAGTGTTGTGAAAGTGTTTTCCTGTTTCAGAACATTATTTTTCATTTGTTTTATAAACTTAAACATATTTAATAATTCCTCCAAAAAAATTCAATGTTTATCCAAATCAGTAAATTCACATTTACAATAAAATACACTGAAGTATCGCATCAATACTGATATAATGGTTTACACAGATATAAAGAAAATTTTGTAACGTGAATAACTTATTTTAATGATATTTGCTCACCATCCACAACAACAAATTCTTTTAAGCTCTGCAATGCTCTATCCATTGCGTCGTTTACAGCTCTTCCTACACGCAATATTCCGCACAACACTGCCAATGTGTGATATAATCCATTTTTATCAGCACTAACATTTTGCTTTAGGATTTCAAGCATGCCGGATGCCAGTTCTTCCGGCGCAATTTCCTTAATATCACGTTTGATATCGCCCGGAATTCTGAATTGAATTTCTTTTCCTTTATCCAAATACAGAAAACCGTTTTTTCGTATAATTCCGTGTTTTTTGCATCCGTCCATATGTTGTTCATACGCAAGCTGTACAACACTCGTAACCTTTTCACGATCGAAGCACCAAACAATGCGTTTCAGTAATAATTCCTCCGAAAGTGGTGCTTCAATATCAAGAATCGCTTTTATCATACCTTGAAAATCGCCCGGCAAATATTGATTAGCAAACTTATGCACATCTGCAACCTTGTACTCCGGGAATTCAAAGTGATTGTCATCGGATACTTCTTCGAATGTTTCCAACGGTTGAATCGGATATTCATTATCGCCTTTTGTAGGATTTTTGACCGCACAGGCTGCAACCTCCAAAAGACGCAGTTGCTCCACCGATTTGTTTCTGAACCAATCAGTGGACCAAATACGGTAAAACTTCCATCCCATTCCCTCCAATATTTCCTGGCGCAAACGATCTCTGTCACGTGCATTTTTAGAAGAATGATAGGTTGCACCATCACATTCAATCGCAAGAACATAGTCAGAACTATCGGGTAATTTCAAACCGAGGTCAATCTTAAAGCCCGAGCATCCAATCTGAGTATCTACAGAGAAACCTTTTGAGCGAAGGAATTCGCACACCTCAAGTTCAAAATCAGAATCAAATTGTTCAAACGAATTTGCACTTATTGCACGTTCAAGTGCAATATTTCCATTTTCCGCATAATCAAGATATTCACGCAATAATTTTGCGCCTTCAGCAGATGTTCTTTTCAAGTCAATATCCGTGCAATGCATAGACGAAACCAACTGAACATTACACTTTGCACGAGTAACCGCAACATTTAATCTCCTTTCGCCGCCCGTACGATTCAATGGTCCAAAATTATGCAGTAAACGCCCCTGCCCGTCAACACCATAAGCAACACTGAATATTATAGTGTCTCGCTCATCTCCTTGTACAGTTTCAAGATTTTTAATAAAAAATGGTTCGCTTCTATTGTTTTTGAAGAAGTATTCTTTATCCGGGGTGTCTTTCCTTTTTTTGCTGAGTAGTTTATCAATCAGTTCTTGCTGAGCAACACTGAAAGCAACAACACCCAAACTTCTTCTCGGATACTTTTCAATATTCCGGTAAATCAAGTCAACAACAAACTCTGCTTCCTTGCGATTAGTATGTGCCTTTCGGTCGAATATCCCATTTACATAATAGTAATCCACACCGGTTCCAACCACATCCGCTTTAGACGATGGGAATGTAACAAGGTCATTATCGTAGAAGTTTTTGTTGGAAAATGTAATAAGTTGCTCATATCGACTTCTGTAATGCCAGGACAGTCGAAGTTGTTGCATGGCCGTTGAACACAGATCCAAAATCGATTCAAAGTCGGTTACATCCCCGGTTTCTTCATCATTGTCTTCTGTTTCAATAGTGGCATTGAAAAAATTGCTTGGTGGCATCTGTTTGGAATCGCCAACAACAATTAACTGTTCAGCACGATAAATTGCACCGATCGCATCCTGAGGGAAAATTTGTGATGCTTCGTCAAATACAACAACATCAAATTTGACAGAATCCGGTGCTAGAAAAGTACTCACGCTAAGCGGTGACATAAGAAAGCACGGTTTAATTCGTTGGACAAGCTCTCCTGTTTCAGAAAGCAGCGAGCGGATACTTTTTTGTTTCCTTTTCTTTTCACCCTCACGTAACAGAATTGACAATGCACTTCCTGAGGCAATCATATCAAGTGATGGGCGATTAGATGAAATCTCCGCACGGATTTTTGCTTTGTTTATCTCAAATTGCTCATGGTCTTTCTCTGCAAATGTGTTTATAGTCCTTTCCTGGGATATTCGATTAAAGCCTGACAAAACCGGTATTTCAGATAAAATCGAATCAATCCATTGATAATAAAATTGCTTTTGAAATGCACTGACTATATACTTTGGTTCAACATTTTTAGCAATAGTAATATCTATGTATGATGCTATTTCTTTATCTTTCAAATCGGAAAGAAGATTTCTGAAATGGCACCAATTATCCAATTTATCAATTTCATTCAAGCAGCCATTCAATCGCGCCAAAATTGACGCACACGGCATCTCTGAAATATTAAAAGCCGTGCGGTCAAAATACCCGGAAATACGTTTTAATGTCTCATCATCACAAAGTTCAAAGACATTTTCGATTTTTTGATTGTACTGTGCAACAGTATTCTGTTCGACCGAAAAATCGACATAATTTTCTAAAGTACCAAAAGAAATGTTCTTTGAGAATATTGCCTCTAATGCAGACATTTGCTCAAATATATAATTCCACTCCGTATCAATTCCGATATAAGCCTCTCCCATATAATTTTTTATCGGGGTTTCTGCCTCGGCATACTCGTTGAGTTTATTTTGTAAATATGAAAGTCTGTCCATCATTACAACAGCTTCATTGTAAGAAAGTTTCTTTCCGTCTTTTTTGCATAATCGCAAATTTGAGATTAGTTTTTTATACTCAGCATCAAACAATCTGGAAAATGTTCCGCTAAATTGCTCTGTTAATTTTTTGTGATAATCTGTTCCGTTTAATTTATAAATACCATCATCAAATATACTGCTTAATATCGAACGTGAGGCAATTACATCCTCACTTATTGTTCGTAGTTTATGCAATTTCGAATCAACTGCATCAAAATGTTCTTTACACAAAAGTGCCGGTGTAATAAGTTTTGATGTAGCAACAAATCCAAGAAATGCATTTAAGACACGTGTATTCTCTATATTATCAACTTGTATATTATATTTTTCATAAATTTCTTGTTGAATCGGAATCAATTTCTGCAAAAAATCAACTGCAACAAAAAAGTCGTGTTTTATTTCTGTTTTTGTTTGATATGAAATATCCTGATTAACATATCCGTACCATGGATTCTTTTTGTAATCATATCCAACGGACGGAATATAGTCTACATATTGTTCTAAAAGGGCAGATGTTTCCGTTATATACAACTCACCTTTTGACGACAATTGCGGTACAATCCATTCAACATCAGGCGTATTACGGAATGTTGCATATGACTCATATAACTGGTATAAGCTCTTTTCAATGACAGATCTGGGTTTATGTAGTTCTTCGGCATATAAATCAAGTTGATGTTGTGCTTTTTCCTTCATAGCAATCTCGGCATCAGCCTTTGCGGAAACTGTACTTTTTCCCATTCGTAGCGTATGGCAAATATCGTCAATAACGTTCTTTTTATTTGCCTTGTGGCTATGAAGCTGCAAGCAAAACTCTGCAAGTCCCACATTTTTTAATTTATCATAAACAACATTCAAAGCCGCCAATTTTTCAGAAACAAATAACACCTTTTTACCGTCACCAAGACATTCAGCAATAATATTTGTAATTGTTTGGCTTTTTCCAGTTCCCGGTGGTCCCTGTAATACAAAACTTTTTCCGGACTTAGCCATTTTGATTGCCTCAATTTGGCTGGAGTCTGCATCTACCACACTATGTAATTCTATAAGCGGATTTGCAACACTTTCAGCGGTTTCGTCATCGGTACAACCACTTTCAGCTATGTTTGGTTCTCCCAATAGCAGTCGAATATTATTATTTTTTAAGATCTTTGCTGCATTATCCTTCAGATCTCTATACATATTGATTTTTAGAAATGAAAAGATTCCTATTTTGCATTCAGACGTAACCGTCCAGTTAAGCTTTTCAACTATGTTTTTTACTTTTTCAAGATAAATATCCAGACCATCGTCGTTATATTCAGGTAATTTTACGCCGTATTCAGCATCCATTTTATATGCGAATGTCGGATTAACTATAATATCATCTTCAGCAGATTTAATATAATATGGCTCAACAACAGATTCTTGTTCCATACGAATAGGTACGAGCAGAACAGGTGCGCGCATAATATAGTTTGAAGAGTCGCTTTCTTTCCAATGAATGAATCCGAATGCCATATATGCAACATTGACACCGGTCTCCTCAATAAATTCCCGTGCCTTTTTATCTATATTTTTTAGTGCAGTAAGTGGATTTGTTGCGGAATTATAAATCAAAATCTGATTCTGGCGCTTTATTTTTTCGGAATATCTATTCAGATACGTTGTTTTATCTGACAAAGATCTTGTTTCCTTATTTGTCTCTTTTTGTATTTCTTTCGAATCTTCCGGCTCATCATTGTCATCAATATCATCTTCAATTATTTTGGGGTCAAAAACTTCAAATGAATTTACCCCGTCAATTTTTTCAAACAGGGCATTGGAAGAGGGAATCAACACCTCAACTGTTGAAACTCTTGTATCCTTAAAATTGATAAGGTTATTTCGTTTTCCAGTATCTAATAACAAATCAGCCCACTTATCTAACTTTTTAGTATCCATTGTTCACCAACTCCCATATATAAGTTATCTCATCTTACTCGATATAAATATATTTTTCAATTTATTTTCATTCCTTTATATTCAGAAAATTAACTCAGCAACTGCCTGACATATATCCTCAAAACTAACATCTTTCGCATACGCAAACTGTTTTTGATAATTGCTCCACATTTTCTTTAGT
>CAZIEH010000079.1:0-7634 GCA_964538695.1 uncultured Eubacterium sp.
CCGAAAGACTGCTTAACGGCAGGGGAGCATGCCGTGTTCACGGCGGCGGCTTTGCAGGTACAATTCAGGCTTTTGTACCGAATGATATTCTTGATGATTATATCAGCGGTATTGAGGCTGTATTCGGAAAAGGAAGTTGTTTTGTTTTAAATATTCGACCTGTCGGCGGATATGCGTTAAAATTTTAACATTTTCTTTTGAAAGCTCTTGAATTACGCAATATTTTGATGTATAATATAACCAATTTAATGATTTTTACAGGAGGTTGATTAAATGAAATTTTTGGGTTTACCGAATTTCGCGGTTACCGAAACTTCAATAGGTCACGGCTACACTTGGGGCGATGCCGCCATTGTTGCGGTTTGCGGCTTTGCAATAGTGTTCCTTATGCTTGTTTTGTTGATTGTGATTATTAAGATTTTCGGCTTTATTATGGATAACGCCAATAAGTCGAACGGCACTTCAAACGGTGGCGGTGCGGCTACTGCCGCACAAACTGCCGTAAAGCCTATGCAAAGTGTTGCCGCTGTCGATAATGACGAGATTATCGCCGTTATCTCGGCAGCTGTATACAGCTTGTACGAGGGCACGGGTATTAAACCCACAATTCGCAATATTCGCCAAAGCGGTGCAAAATCGGCACGCTCGCCTTGGGCTACCGCAGGCATTTTTAACAACACACGCGCTTTTTGAGGAGGGATACCGTTGTCGCAGTTTATTGATACTATAATTAATATTTTTCAAAACTCCGGTTTTGCGGCGTTTTTTGAAGGCACGGGTTATCTTAACCTTATTATGATTGGTGTTTCCTGCGTTTTGCTTTATCTTGCAATCGCAAAGCAGTTTGAGCCGCTTTTGCTTCTTCCGATAGCTTTCGGTATGTTGCTTGCCAATCTTCCCGGCGCAGGCATTTTCCATCCCGAATTTTTCGATTCGGAAGCGTTAAAAGAGGGTATAAACTTCTCTCGCATACTACATAACGGTGGACTTTTGGATATTCTTTACCTCGGCGTAAAGCTTGGTATATATCCTCCGCTTATCTTCCTCGGCATTGGCTGTATGACAGATTTCGGTCCACTTATCAGCAACCCCAAGAGCTTACTTTTGGGTGCCGCGGCACAGCTTGGTATATTTGCCGCATTCCTCGGTGCGCTTGCACTCGGTATGCCCGCAAATGTTGCAGGCTCTATCGGCATCATCGGTGGTGCCGACGGCCCTACCGCGATATTTGTTACTTCAAAGCTTGCGCCTGAATACTTGGGTGCAATCGCCGTTGCGGCTTACTCTTATATGGCGTTAATTCCTGTTATTCAGCCGCCTATAATGAAGCTTTTAACAACCAAGAAAGAGCGTTCTGTCAGAATGACACAGCTTCGCGAAGTTTCTAAGGTTGAAAAGATAATATTCCCGATTCTCGTTACTATTATCGTTTCGCTTTTGTTGCCCGATGCCGCAACCTTGGTCGGTATGCTTATGCTCGGCAACCTTATGCGTGAGTGCGGCGTTGTTGACAGAATTTCGAAAACAGCGCAAAACGAGCTTATGAATATTTTGACAATATTCCTCGGTCTTTCTGTTGGTGCTACAACAAACGGTCAGACCTTCCTCACCGTAGATACACTTAAAATTATCGCAATGGGTCTTGCGGCGTTCTGCTTGGGAACTGCGGGCGGCACCTTGTTTGGTAAGCTTATGTATCTTGTTACCGGCGGTAAGGTTAATCCTCTTATCGGCTCTGCCGGTGTTTCGGCTGTACCTATGGCGGCGCGTGTTTCGCAAAAGGTCGGTCAGGCGGAAGATCCCGGGAACTTCCTTTTAATGCATGCAATGGGTCCCAATGTTGCAGGCGTTATCGGTTCTGCTGTTGCTGCCGGTATACTTATAAGTATGCTTGGTTGATGAACCTATAAAAAAAGAACAGTATTTCAGCGCTACTATATTGTATTTAAGAAAATGCGGCACTGTAAAGGCACCGCATTTTCTTTATTATAAACCAATTAAAAGAGGTGATTTTTTTGTCAACTGAAACTATTGACAATGTTATTTATACTGCCGACACCTGCTTTTCAGATACCGTTAAGGCTATACTTAAAACCGACAGCGAGGCAAAAAGTAAGCTTTCAGAGCTGAAAAACAGGAAAAAAAGTATAAACGAAATTGTACAAACTCAGCTTGAGGATTACCGTCGACGACAATTCTCCGAGGCAGACATACAAATTGCCGCCTATAAAAAGCAGTGTTCCGATAAAGCCGCAAATAATGCGGAGTTGACGGACAGTAACGAAAAAAATCAACTGGATTATTTAGAAACCACTGTATCCAACCGCCGCGATACTTGGATACGCAATGCGGTAGAAAACATTAAGTTTTAGTTTTGTGAGGTGTTGGAAATGCATAATTCAGCTGCATATTCAGTGCTGACAAAGGCGCGTTCGAAATACGGTAAAATTGTAAAAACCGTAGATTACGACAGCCTTTGCAAGCTGACCGACATTCGCGAAATAGTTGCCTATTTAAAGCAAAAGACTGGGTATTCCGACGCGCTTTCACAGGTTAATTCTTCTGCGATTTACAGGGGTAATTTAGAAAAATTGCTACATTTGGAAATTCGCAGACAGGTTAGCGAGCTTTGTGATTTTCAGCGAATGTTGGGTATACAGTCATTCGAGTTTATCGACAGAATAGCGGAATGTCGCCTTATAATAAACCGCGCGCGTTTTATGCTGGCCGGTCTTAACAGCAGGTTTGTTCAACTGCCCGATGACGGCAGGAACAGTAAACTGTATAACGCGTTGCTTAAAGCAGAAACGCTCGGCGATATCGGCACAATACTAAAGGATACACCGTTTTCGGCAGATGCACCGTTATTTACCAATGATGTTGTGCGTTTTGACTTTCCGCTTGTAGAGGCGCATCTTTATCGTACCGCGTTTGCCCTTGGCTTTAAGCATTTCGAAGAATATTACCGTGGCGAAGAAAAGAAAAGTGTGTGCGAGCTTTTAAACTTTTATACCGAAATAAAAGACTTGCAAATGCTGCATCGCTGTTTGCTTTTGCCGCCGAGTAAAAATTTGCCGCCCAAGCGGTTGCTTATTGGCAAAAGGTGTTACATTAGTGAAAAGAAGCTTCAACAGCTTTTAAGTTCCGCTAATGAAAGTGAGTTTTTCGATGTGCTTAAAACAACACATTATGGCAAAACGCTGAAAAATGAAGGCGATGCGGATTTTGACATTCTTTTGTTTCGCGAGCTGAAAAAACGGTGCGAAAGCCTGTTCCGTTTTTCAAAATATCCGTCGGTTGTGCTTTTGGCATTTATTTTAATTTTGGAATGTGAGTACAGTGACCTTGCAACCGTTATTGAAACGGTGCGTTACGGTTACGATAAAAACGAAATACCGAAAATATTAATTACACAGCAAATTAAGGGGGTGTGCTGATGGCAGTTCAATCAATGCAGCTTGTCTATTTAAGCGGCGCTTACGACACCTTAGACGAGCTGACGCAAATAGTTGCCGACTCGGGTTGCTTTCAGCCCGAAACAGCACAGGAAATTTTAGGTAATGCAACGGGCTTTACTCAAATCAATGATGAAAACCCGTATACACAGCACCTTGCAAGAATTGAAAGTATTGTCAAGGAATTCGGCTTGCAAAGCGGTCACCTTAAAAAGCATAAAAAGCAAGTCGATGACGAGTATATGGAAAGCTTTTTAAACAAAATAGAGTCAAGCATAAAGGATTTACACAAACGCCGCGAGGAATTAACCGTTTCGCTTGAAAAAGCAAAAAAATTCATTCTTCAGTTAGAGCATTTTAAAGACCTTGATATTGACATTGACAGCTTGCGTTCTATGGAATTTGTTACAGCGGTTTTCGGCAGATTGCCGCACCGTTCGACAGAAAAGCTAAAGCTGTATTCCGAAGAGCCGTATGCCGAATTTTTCGTTTCATCATCAGATAAAGAGTATGATTGGGGCGTTTATTTCAAACCGCGATATGATTCAAAAAACATCGACCGTTTGTTTGCATCACTTTTCTTTGAACCTATCGAAATACCGCAATATCATACCAAGCCTGCCGAAATTTTACCAAAGCTTTCGCAAAAATGCGATGATATTCAGGCTGAA
The DNA here is from genome assembly GCA_964538695.1 of uncultured Eubacterium sp. GTDB lineage: Bacteria > Bacillota > Clostridia > Oscillospirales > Acutalibacteraceae > UMGS1532. The sequence continues at coordinate 4,127 of CAZIEH010000079.1, forward strand.
ATTGACGATATCGGCAAACTGCTTGAAAAAATCGTAACCGATAATAAATCGGCACTTATTAAGCTTTATGAGCAGGTAAGCCTGCAAAATGCGGCTTTTCTGTTAAGGAACTACGCCGCAAGGTACGATGACACTTATATGCTTATCGGTTGGGTTCCCAAGGATAGGTTTATGAAATTTGCGGCAAAGCTTAAAAATCGCTTGCCCGATGTTAATGTTAAGTGTGATAAACCATCAAAAAACATCACGCCGCCGACTAAGCTAAAAAACAACTTCTTTTTCAGACCTTTTCAGTACTATGTTGAAATTTACGGTGTTCCGAATTACGGCGAGGTTGACCCTACTGCATTTGTTGCAATAACCTACACATTGCTTTACGGTATAATGTTTGCAGATGTGGGGCAGGGTATTATTCTTGCGATAATCGGCTTTCTTATGTACAAGCTTAAAAATATGCCTATCGGCAAAATCCTTGTACCCTGTGGTGTCTGCGGCGCGATATTCGGCTTAATCTTCGGCAGTGTGTTCGGGTATGAGGATGTTCTTGACCCACTTTATCACGCAGTCGGCTTTGCCGAAAAGCCGTTTGATGTAATGCAAAATGCAACGACCCTGCTTGCAATTTCAATAGGCATTGGTGTTACACTTGTTATAATCTCTATGATTTTCAATGTCTTTTCAAAGCTTAAACAGCGCAATTGGGGCGCGGCATTTTTCGGGCATAACGGTGTCAGCGGACTTGTGCTATATTGCTCAATACTTGTTATTGCACTTTGTATGGTCGCAGGAATTGCGATACCTACCGGCATAATTGCCGCTATCGGTATTGTTTTGCCGCTTATTCTTATTTTCCTTGAGCATCCGCTTACAAGTCTTTTAAACGGTGACGGATTTTCGTTCGGTCAGGGAATAGGTGACTATATTCTCGAAAACTTTTTTGTTCTTTTTGAGGTGCTTTTAAGCTACTTTACAAATACATTAAGCTTTTTGCGTGTCGGCGCGTTTGTGCTTATTCACGCAGGTATTATGACCGCCTTCTTTGCACTTGCGGGAATTATGGGTGGCGGTGTGGCATCTGCTATTATGGTTGTTTTCGGTAACATCTTTGTAATAGCCCTTGAGGGACTGCTTGTAGGTATTCAGGTGCTTCGTCTTGAGTTTTACGAAATGTTCAGCCGCTTTTACGATGGCGACGGCAAAATTTTCACACCGTATAAGCTTGGTTAATATGCTTTTAAATTTCCGATTAAAGCAATATTTTACGATATTTAAAGGAGAGAAATATTATGACATTATCAACTGTTCTTTCATTGGTATTACCTATCGGTTGCCTTATTTTGGCTATTATCGTTGCTTGCCGCACAATGGGCAAAACAAGAAATGCAAAACGCGCATTTTCGCGTCACTTTTTAACTCTTTGCGTGTCACTTGCACTTTGCCTTTGCGGTGTAATGTGCGTATCTGCCGCCTCGGCTGACGCCGGCGATGCAAAAGATACCGTATCTGTCACATCTACTGCCGATGTTGCAGAGGAAGCTGTTGCCGCAACAAAGTCACAGGACAGCGGCGCAGGTATTGCGGTCGGTCTTGGCTTTATTGGCGCAGGTCTAAGTATAGGTCTTGCAGGTGTCGGTGCAGGTATTGCGCTTGCTTCGGGTGCGCCTGCCGCTATCGGTGCGGTTGCCGAAGACCCCAAGGCTTTCGGTAAATCAATTATATTCGTTGCCCTTGGCGAGGCTGTTGCTATTTACGGCTTTATTATAGCATTCCTTATTGTTTTGCGTTTGCCCAGCGGCATCGTTCTTTAAGCTATGAAGACGGTAGTTATCAGCGATAATGTCGATACCTTTATAGGCTTGCGCGCGGTCGGAATTGACGGCGTGGTATTCAGTAAAAGCGAGGATATTATCGCGGCGTTTAACGCTTTTGCCGCAGATGAATCGGTAGGTATTATACTTATTACCGACAAAGTAAACGAGACCTGTTCGGAATTTTTTATGAATTTCAAGCTTACACACCGCAAGCCACTGATAACCGTTATACCCGGTCGCGACGGCAGCAATACCGTCAGCGGCAGTGTTACCGATTATTTTAACGAAGCGGTTTTGTAGTCCGAACCAATTATTTTTAAGGAAGTGTTATCTCGTGACGAACGAAGAACGCACCAACATATTTGTTACGAAAATCAACGATGATGCCGCGCGTCTTGAAGAAAATCTTTCCGCCGAAACTGAGGAGCAAATTACTGCACTTTTCGAGAAAGGAAAGAAAGAAATAGACGGTGCCTGTCAGCAATATTTGCAGACCGAAAAAGAAAAAATGCTTAAAGAAACAGCATTGGCGGCAAATTATAGTGCCGCACAGGTTAAACGCAATCTAATTGCACGCCGTAATGAGCTGTGTAACAGCGTTTTTTCGGAAATTCGGCATATGGTTTCCGAATACACAAAAACAGCGGAATATACCAATGCCGTAAAAGAAAAAATCGGTGAAATCATAAAGCAATATAAAAAAATCGATAAAATTCTTTTTTCCGAAAAGGATTCAAGCTTTTTCGAAACAGTTGCAGACTGCAAAAAAGAAACTGACGAAAGTATCACACTCGGTGGCTTTAAAGCGTATGTCGAGAGTGGCAAAAAGGTAATAGATTTTACCCTTGATACGCGATACGCGAATGAAAAGTCGGCATTTTTCAATACCGAGGAATTGATTATTCGCTAATTTTAGTTATGTTCACGGTGGCGGCATTATTGCCGTTACAGCGATGGAAATGTGGTGATTATATGAACGAAAATTTTATATACGGCATTAACGGACCTGTTGTAACCGTAAAAAACACACGCGATTTCGCAATGCAGGAAATGGTGTATGTCGGCAACGGTAAATTGGTTGGTGAAGTTATCGGAGTTGATGATGAGTTCACCACAATTCAGGTTTACGAAACAACAACGGGATTAAAGCCAAATGAGCCTGTAATAGGCTCTAAAGCACCTATGTCTGTTCGTTTGGGACCTGGTATTTTAAGCAATATTTTTGACGGAATTGAACGACCGCTTAACGAGCTGCGCGACAAATTCGGCGCGTTTATCGGCATAGGCGGCGGTGAATTAAATATTGATACTGCAAAAAAATACGATGTTACTATGAAAATTTCGGTCGGTCAAGAAGTACGCGGCGGTGAAATTGTTGCCGTTTGCCCTGAAACCGAAAGTATAGAGCATCGCGCAATGGTGCCGCCCAACATCAGCGGTACTGTTGTTTTTGTTGCAGAGAACGGCAGTTATAATATTACAGAAACAATTTGTAAGGTTAAAGCTGAAAACGGCAAGGAATATGATATTGCTCTTTCACAGAAATGGCCTATCAGAAAGCCAAGACCCGTTTCAAAGCGTTTGCCGTCAAATATTCCGCTTATTACGGGACAGCGTGTTATTGACACAGTTATGCCTATTGCAAAAGGCGGTACTGCCGCAATTCCGGGCGGCTTCGGTACAGGTAAAACAATGAC
>CAZIEH010000080.1:0-7633 GCA_964538695.1 uncultured Eubacterium sp.
TCCCGCAGGCGTTACCGAGGTTGAAAGCCGCGCTGTTTTCGATGCCGCAAGAATGGCAGGTGCGGTTGAAACCGACCTTATTGAGGAGCCTATGGCGGCGGCACTCGGCGCAGGTATTGATGTTGATGATACCCACGGCAATATGATTGTCGATATAGGCGGCGGTACTTCCGAGGTTGCCGTAATAGCTCTCGGCGATATTGTAACCGCGCAGTCGGTTCGTGTCGCTGGCGACAATTTTGACGAGGCGATAATTAACTTCGTTCGCAAAAAGCACAATATGCTTGTCGGTGAACGCACGGCAGAGGAAATTAAAATTAAAATCGGCTCTGCCTTACCGTACGAGGGCGAGCAGACTATCGAGGTGCGCGGCAGAAACCTGCTTGACGGATTGCCGAAAAATGTCGAAATCAATTCCGAAGAGGTGCGCGAGGCGCTTTCCGACCCCGTTTTGCAGATTATCGATGCAATTCGCGGCACGCTTGAAAAGACACCGCCCGAGCTAGCGGCGGATATTATCGACCGCGGTATTATGCTGACAGGCGGCGGCGCACTGTTGCGTGGTATTGACAAGCTTATTTCCGAGCAGACTGGCATTTTCGTAACCGTTGCCGAAAATCCGCTTGACTGTGTCGCTCTCGGCACACTTAAACGACTTGAAGAAGAAAAAGGCTTTGATAATTATGTCGCAAGGCGTACAAAGCGCTATCGCTGACTGTGTTGCATTTTTTGAAAGGAGGAGGCTGTTTTGCGTTTCTTTTTAAGAAGCAGGCGTTTTAAAATTATTTGTTCTTGCGTAGCGGCGCTTTTGGTTATTTCAATAGGCGTTCGGATTGTCGGCGGCACTATTTCACCGCAGTCAAGTCTGCTGGGGGCTATCGCACAGCCTTTTCGTGCCATTGCTACTTACTGTACCGACAAGGTAAATGACTTTAACACTCGGCTTAACGGCGGTACAGAGCTTATGAAACAAAACGAGGCCTTGCAATCACGCGTAGATGAGCTTTCCTCGCAGGTTATCGATTACGATAAAATAAAGAAAGAGAACGAGTTTTTGAAAGGCTTTTTAGAGCTTAAGGAAAACAATCAAGATTTTCAGTTTGTATCAGCCACAAGAATTTCGCGCGATAATGACGATGCAGGTTATATGTTCACCGTGAACAAGGGTACAGTAAACGGTGTGCAGGCGAAAGACCCCGTTATAACCTCGGCAGGTCTTGTTGGTTATGTTTCCGAGGTTGGACCGAGTTATGCCAAGGTTACAACTATTTTAAGTGATGATATGAATGTCGGCTGTGTGGACTACCGTACCTCCGATGTCGGTATAGTCTCTGGCAAAAGCTCAATCGCGAAAGAAGGCAAAACAAGGTTTTACAATCTGCCGCGAAGCTGTTCTGTCGCACGTAACGATATAATCGTTACAAGCGGCGGCGGTATTTTCCCCGAGGGTATAATTGTCGGCACTATCGACAGCCTTTCCGCAGATAAAGACCAAACCTCTATAACCGCCACTGTTAATTGTGCCGCGGATATACTTAATGTTAAGGATGTTATGATTATAACCTATTTTGACGGTCAGGGTGATATTACCGACCGATAATTCGGGTGTTTTTATGAAAAGGAACAAACAACTTGATTACCCCTTGCTCGGTTTTTTTGGCATTGTATTTTTCTTCTTATATATTTTGCAATATACCGACGGCGTTTTTGCAAAAGACGGCGCATTTCCACAGCTTATGCTACCCTGTGTTGTTTTTGTGGCAATGTTCTTCGGCGACGGGGCAGGGGCGGTTTTCGGAATTGTCGCAGGTAGCTTTTTGGATGCCATAACAGCAGGCACGGTTTGCTACAATTCCGTTATTTTGCTGTTGCTCGGCTATACAACTGGACTTGCGGTTGAATTTTTTATAAATAACAATTTTCGTTCTGCCGTGCTTGTAACCCTTGCCACCACCGCAGTTTATTATTTCGGGCGTTGGGTATCTTTGGGCTTTAATGCCGAGGTTTTTCGCGAAAGAATTGCCTCGTCCTGGTTTCTGACAGTTATATACGCCGTGCCGATATATTTGTTTATTTATTTAACGGTAAAATTCAGAAAAAAACAGCTTTTGAAAAACAGTAATAAGTAAATTTTTAAAGGGGGAAACGACAATGCGTACAAAAAACAAGCTTAATATTCGCACGGTCGTTTTGTCCGCAATTATGGTCATAATATTTTTTGCCTATACCGTGCGCGTTGTCGATTTGCAGGTAACCGACCGCGAAAAGTATTTAAAGCAGGCAAGCGGTATTACAACAAAAACCGTAACAGTAAAGGCGGCACGCGGTGAAATTCTCGATACATACGGCAGACCGATTGCCGTAAATCGTGACGGCTACAACATTGTTTTTAACAGGGCTTATATCGATATGGAAAGCGTAAACGAAACCATTTCGGTGCTTATAAGTTATCTTGAAAAAGAAAAGCAGGCTTGGAACGACGACCTGCCGTTTAGCAAAAAATCGGTCACATTTAAAAAGAACAGTGACGACGACATAGTACGCTTAAAAAACATACTGGGTCTTAACAGCTATGCCACCGCGCAAAACTGCTATGACAGTATGGTAACGCGTTATGGCTTAGAGGATTTTGACCTGACGACACAGCGTAAAATAATGGGTGTAAGGTATTCTATGGAAAAAGCCGATTTTTCCGTTTCACTGCCGTACACCTTTGCCGAGGATGTCGGAAACGATATTATGACCACGGTTTTCGAGGTTTCCAATGAGCTTTCGGGTGTTGAGATTGATACCGTCCCCGTGCGCGAATATGTCAACGGCGGCAGTGTTGCACCGCATATAATCGGTATGGTCGGCTCTATTCCTGCAGAGGATTGGGAGGAATACAAGGAGAAGGGCTATTCCTATGACGATAAGGTCGGTGTAAGCGGTGTTGAATATGCTTATGAGGAGTATTTGCACGGAACCGACGGCGAAATAACATATAAGTTAGATAACGAGGGTAACATTGTTTCATCGGAGGTTACAAAAAAGGCTGTTGCGGGCAATACGGTTATTCTTTCGTTGGACAAAACCTTGCAAATTTCTGCACAGGATGCCTTGCAGGATTTGATTTTGGAATTGCAAAAAAAGAATTCCGAGGTTTCGGGCGGCTCTATTGTTGTTTCGAATGTTAAAACAGGTAACATTATTACCGCTGCCAATTACCCAAGCTATAATATGGAGGATTACAACGAAAAATATTCCGAGCTTGCGGCTGACACAGTCGGTATGCCACTTCTGAACCGTGCGTTTATGGGTGCGTATCCGCCGGGTTCTGCGTTCAAGCCTGCGGTTGCCTCTATCGGCTTGTATCTTAACAAAATTACACCGTACGACACAGTTTACTGTGCGCATAAATACACTTACTATAAAGACTCACAGCCTGTATGTATGGGCTATCACGGCAGTTTGAATGTTGTTAAGGCACTTTCGGTTTCCTGCAATGTCTTTTTCTATGACCTCGGTCGCCGAATCGGTATAACCGATATGAATAAATACTGCTTGCAGTACGGTCTTGGCGTAAAAACAGGTATCGAGGTACCAGAAAGCGCAGGCACACTTGCGGGCTCTGATTATTCCGAAAGCATCGGTTCAATTTGGTCACCCGGTATGACCTTGCAGGCGGCAATCGGTCAGTCGGATAATATGTTTACACCGTTACAGCTCTGTATGTATACCTCTACTATTGCCAACAACGGTACAAGATACAAGGCAAGCCTGCTTAACAAAATTATGAATTATTCGCTTACCGACACGGTTTACGAGTATGAGCCTAAGGTGCTTAATAAAATCAAATTCCCGAAATCTGTTTTCACCACGGTAAAGCAGGGTATGCTTTCTGTTACTACCGAGGGTACGGGCAGTACGGTTTTCGATAATTACTCAATCAAGGTCGGCGGCAAAAGCGGTACTGCAGAAAATCCGCCGCACGGCGACCATAGTGTCTTTATCGCGTTTGCACCGTTTGACTCGCCCGAGATAGCCGTTTCGGTTATAATAGAGCACGGTCTTAAAAGCTATGTCAGCGGCTCGCTTGTAAAAGCGGTTTTCGATGAATATTTCTTTAAGCAGTATGGTAAATCCGACGATGCTCGTGAAAATCAAATTTTGAAATAGCTATCTTTACAAATTTTGTTTGATGTGGTAAAATATTTTCGGTGGGTCTTAATCACATCAATTTGTATATAGATTTCGGAGGTGCGCTCTTTTGGGTTTGCTTTTTATCGTAACATCCGGCAAGGGCGGTGCCGGTAAATCCACTGTAAGTGTCGGTTTGGCGACCGCTTTTTCAAAGCAGAAAAAATCGGTATTGCTTGTCGACCTTGACGAGGGACTTCGTTGCCTTGACCTAATGCTTAATGTTTCGGACAGGCTTGTTTTTGACTTGGCGGATATTGTAAACCACGGCAAGGATATTGACGATGTTGCGATGACTGTCGGCGATGGTATTTCGCTTATTGCCGCGCCTGCGGTATCGGGTCAGGTTGCAAAAAGCGCCGTGTCGGATTTTTTGGCTGATGCCGCCGAGATGTATGATGTGGTTATCGCCGATTGCCCTGCGGGTATTGATACCGAACTTTACAGCGCGTTGCCGTCATATGCAAAGTTGCTTGTGGTTGCATCGCTTGACCTTATCGGCTGTCGCAGTGCGACGGCACTTAACAATGTTTTTTCAAATTGCGAATTGCCGTATGCGGCGCTTATAATCAACAAATTCGATTATAAGTTTTTACATAATGATTTGGCACTTTCGCTTGATGATATTATAAACAATACGGGTCTGCCGCTGTGCGGTATTGTCCCGTTTGACACCGCTTTACAACGCCTTTCCGCTAATGGAAAACTTTATACAAAATGCCGTTCGGCGGCGGCTTTTTCAAGAATTGCAAAAAGACTTTGTTTCGGTAATGTTCGGTTGCCGAAGCTTAAAAAATTATAATTCGGAGGAGTGGTTTTCTTGAATATCGCTTTAGTAGCACACGACGCAAAAAAAGAACTTATGGTGCAATTTTGCATAGCATATTGCGGCGTTTTAAGCAGACATACACTGCTTGCAACCGGCACCACGGGCAAGCTTGTTTCAGAGGCGAGTGGGCTTGAGGTTATCAAGTTTTTAAGCGGAAATCAAGGCGGCGCACAGCAAATTGCATCGCGCATCGGATGTGACGAAATTGACCTTGTACTGCTCTTCCGCGACCCTCTTAATCCCAAACCACATGAGCCTGATGAAACCGCTATTTTGCGCCTTTGCGATGTTCATAACATACCTGTTGCCACAAATATTGCAACGGCAGAAATGCTTATTCACGGCTTAGAGCGCGGCGACCTTGATTGGCGCGAGATTATTCGTTCGGAAAAAGCATAGGCATTTCGGGTGGCTTTTGCCACCCTTTGGATTTTATACAGATTGGATGATATTTATGTCGGAAATTAACAAAGCACCTCGCGGCACTGCCGATGTTATGCCGGAGGAGAGCTATAAATGGCGCTTTCTTGAAAAGGTTATGCTTGAAACAGCCGCACTTTACGGCTATAACGAGGTAAGAACCCCCGTTTTCGAGCATACCGAGGTGTTTACACGCAGTGTCGGTGATACAACAGATGTTGTTCAAAAAGAGATGTATACTTTCTTGGACAAGGGTCAGCGTTCGATAACACTGCGCCCCGAGATGACGGCAGGCACTGTCCGCGCGGTTATTGAGCATGGCAACATAAGCGGCGCACTGCCGTATAAAACCTGTTATATAGGACCTTGCTACCGTTACGAAAAGCCGCAGGCGGGAAGACTGCGCGAGTTTCATCAGTTCGGCGTTGAGTGCTTTGGTGCGGCGGATGCCGCGGCAGATGCCGAAATAATTTCGCTTGCCAATTCCGTGCTTAACAGAATAGGAATTAAAAATCTTTCACTTGAAATAAATTCTATCGGCTGTCCGCAATGCAGGGCAGAGTACCACAAGGCATTAAAGGCTTATTTTGAAAATTACAAGGATACACTTTGTGAAACCTGTCTTGATAGGTTAGAGCGCAATCCTATGCGTATTTTCGACTGTAAATCGCCCGTATGTCAAAAGGTGTGCGAAAATGCACCGATTATGCTTGACTATCTTTGCGATGATTGTGCGGCGCATTTCGACGCTGTTAAAAATCACTTAAACTCGGCGGATATCAAGTTTAGTGTCAATCCGTCAATTGTTCGCGGCTTGGATTATTACACAAGAACGGTTTTTGAATTTGTTTCGGGTGATATCGGCGCGCAGTCAACTGTTTGCGGCGGCGGCAGATATGACGGCTTGGTTTCACAAATGGGCGGTCAGCATACTCCATCACTCGGCTTTGCAATGGGCATTGAAAGACTGTTGCTTGTTATGAAAAATCAGCAAACGGAAATTCCACAGCCCAATACTTGCGATGTTTACATCGGCTCTGTCGGTGATGAGGCATCGGTTTACGCAACTGCTCTTGCCGAAACCCTGCGTTCCGAGGGCTTTTCGACAATTACCGACACGGTCGGCAGAAGTGTAAAGGCGCAAATGAAATTTGCAAACAAAATCGGTGCAAAGCGTTGTCTTGTTATCGGCGATAACGAGCTTGAAAATAAGAAAGCAATTCTAAAGGATATGCGCGGCGGTGAGGATGTCGAGGTTTCTTTGCCCGACGGTCTTGTTGCGGCGGTTTATTCAAAGCAGCTTGACAACGCAATGGAAGAATTAACAGAGTCGATTGGTGATATTTCGGGCATTATAGATGCCGAAAAGTAATGGAGATGTTTTTATGTTAGACAATATGAATGGACTTACGCGTAGCGACTATTGCGGCACATTGCGTGTCGAGGACGAGGGTCGCAGTGTGGTTGTATGCGGTTGGGTTCAAAGACAGCGCGACTTGGGACAGCTTATTTTTATTGATTTGCGCGACAGAACAGGTATTGTTCAGTTGGCTTTCGACGACGGTACCGAGCGTGAAATTTTCGACAAGGCTTTTACCGTTCGTTCTGAATTTGTGCTTATGGCAAAGGGCGTTGTTCGCCACCGTTCATCGGAAAATAAAGATATTCCCACAGGCAAAATTGAGGTTTTTGTCGACGATTTGCGTGTGTTGGGCACTGCCGAAACCACACCTTTCGAAATTTTAGATGACACAGGTGCAAAAGAGGAGCTTCGCCTTAAATATCGCTATCTTGACTTGCGCCGTCCGTCGTTGCAGAACAATATAATGACACGCCACCGCATTACAAAAATCGCGCGTGATTATTACGATGAAAACGGTTTTATAGAAATCGAAACACCTATGCTTATAAAATCGACCCCCGAGGGCGCACGCGATTATCTTGTACCGTCGCGTGTACATAATGGCAAGTTTTTCGCATTGCCGCAGTCGCCGCAGATGTATAAACAGCTTTTAATGGTCTCGGGCTTTGACAGATATATGCAAATTGCGCGTTGCTTCCGCGACGAGGATTTGCGTGCCGACCGTCAGCCCGAATTTACACAAATCGACCTTGAAATGTCGTTTGTTACTATGGAAGATGTGCTTTCCGTAAACGAGGGCTTTATGCGCCGCGTGTTTAAGGAAATTAAGGGTATAGATTTAC
>CAZIEH010000081.1:0-7292 GCA_964538695.1 uncultured Eubacterium sp.
CACTTGTGGGCGACCTTATGCCCGAAATGCAGTTTACAACCGTCGGCAGAACCGAGGAAATTGTCGACGACACGCGCCGCTATCTTAACGAACACCCCTTTGCAACCACGGCAGAGCTTGCAAAAAACTGCGCTATAAGCGAATCGGCACTATACTCCGCTTTTCAAAAATCGTCTGAAATAACCCCGAACAGACTGCGCAACCGAATTTTACTTGAAAAATCGCGCGAGCTGTTGCTGACCACCGATTTGCCTATTGAGCAGGTCAGCGACACTATGGGCTTCAGTTCTACCTCGTATTTCAGAAAAAAATTCAAACAGCATTTCGGCATAACACCGCGTGAAATGCGCAAAAAAAGTATAATTTAAAAAAATCCGCTGTAAAAATGCAAATTTTACAGCGGTTCTTTTTGCCTATTTAATTTTCTGTTATGTTTTTAGGGGATATGTGTTCCGATTATGTATTTTTGAAAACCGTTAAAAGCGCATTGCCGACAAGCTTTGCCGAATAATTCGCCTCGTCAAAAGTATTGCCGTTTGTACCGAATTCTATAATAATCGAGCCGCTTGAAAGATTTTGATTATAGCACCTGTCCTTTGCCAAAAACAGTGCGCGGGCAAGACCGGGGTAAAGCACCTCTAAGGCTTGTTGCAGTTTTACGCCGAATTTTAAATTTTCGCGCCATTTCGGGAAGTTTTCTACCGAACCCGTTTGACTGCCCACACAAATCATAACCTGTGCGGCATTTTTGCCGTTTATTTTGGTTTGCGGCTTTATAAGGTCGTCGCCGTCTGCTATCGCATCGCGGTGAATGTCCAAAACGACAGATATTGACGGGTATTTTTTTAAGTATTTTGCAACCGTTTCGGCACCGCGGTCATAACTGCCGTTATACGACGGGTTGTCGTGCTGTGTTTTGTCGTGAATGACCGACACGCCGCCTTTTTCCAAAACATCGGCAACGGTATTGCCTATACCTATAACACTTCTTTTCGGGTCAGCCGACCTTTTAAGGTCGCTTTCGGTATAATAATCCTCGGCGGCGGTATAGGTTTCGGTTGCGTGTGTATGCATTATAAGCACCTGCGGCTCTTTTGCGCCGCTGTCCACACTGCTTTTATATTTTGACAGCATATCTTTTATATTTATCTTTTCGCCCGACTGATTGTTGACATAGGTATTGTTATACGCCGTGTTTGCGGTATACGGCGAAAAAAAGCGACCGTAAACCTTGCCGAGCTTCTTTTCGGCGGTAGATACTGCTTTCGCCGCGGCAGTGCTTTGTATCGACACGGTAGGCGCGCTCTGCTCTTTATCCTCTGCAATCGGTTCAACCGTTTCCACACTGCTTTCTTGCGACTGTGCGGAAAAACTGTCAAGATACATAACCGCCGCCTCGCTACAGGTTGAACAAGTTATCAGCGACAGCATTAACGACACGGTACACAATACCGTCGTGATTACCTGCACACTTTTCATACAAATCCTCCCCCAAAAAGCCTTATGAAAATATATGCGGCTAAAATGGCTGTTATGAAGAAAGCGCAAGCAGAATTTCACTGTCTACCGTTGGGTGCAGTGCGCGGTTTATGCCAAGGCTTACCGCCTTTGCGGCATTTGCGACCATACTGTCTATGTCGCGCGGCGTTACCATCATATCGCAGGCGTTTTCGCCCGAGGTGCTGTTGCAGTCACCCTCGGCAAAGGCGGCGGCATCAACCACCGTGGGTACGCCTATCGCCACCGTCGGCACACCAAGTGTAAAGCGGCTTATCTCTTTTCGTGCATTGCCGACCCCCGAGCCCGGGCAAATACCCACATCGGTCAACTGCACTGTTTTGCCAAGTCTTTTTACACTGCCTGCGGCAAGGGCATCTATTACTATTACCGCATCGGGCTTTATATGCGACACGGCGGCTTTTGCAAGCTCCGCCGCCTCTACCCCGGTTTGACCGAGTACGCCCGTCGCAAGCACCGCCACGCTTTTAAGACCGCTTAGTCCTATTTCGGCAGCGCGTGTAAAAATGTGGCGTGTTGCGATTACCCCGTTCGCGGTCATAGGTCCAAACGAGTCGGGTGTTATGTCGCTGTTACCGAGTCCCACAACCAGCACCGACTCTGTTTTACCGACAAGCCTTGAAAGCTCTGCCGCAATAACCCCCGAAAGCTCGCCGACACTTTCGGGCGTAAAGCCGTCGCAGGTAAGTGTTACATAGGCGCCCTTGGGCAAATCACCGTTTTCTTTGACAAAAAGACGCTCTATTTCTATTTTCCCGAGGTTGGATTTTTCTATATGTGACGGTTGCTCGGCACGGCACCGTTCGGTTGCCAAATCCGTCCTGACAGACATATAATTCACCCTATCATTTTAAAATACATTTACCGAAATAGTGTGTGCCGAAATTTTCGTGATATACAAAAACGGCACAAAACAAAAGATGTTTTATGCCGTTTAAAGCTGTATTATTTAATAAGACTTTCAGGGTGACGGGCGGCGACAATGCCGAACGCCTCGTTTGCGATGTCCGCCGCAAGGCTTATATCGTCGTCGCTGAGAGATGCATTTATAAAGTGGTTGTGGTGCGATGCCAAGAACAAGCCGCGCGAAACACATTCGGCAACCCACTCTTGATGAAGCATAAGGCTGTCATCGTTCGCGATACGCAGATAAAACAGTGCCGGCTCGCCCGAAACAACAAGGTCAAAGCCGTTTTCGGCGGCGGCTTTTTTAAATGCCGCTGTAAGCTTTTCGCCCTGCTTGCGCAGCAGTGTCGGGGTATCAAGCTTTTTCATTTTGTTAATGCAGGCAATACAGGCGGCAAACGGAACGGCGCTCATCCAATATGAGCCCGTAAATGACAGCGACGATGCGGCGGTTTTCAAGAACTCGCGACCGCAAGCCGCCGACATATTGTAGCCGTTTGCAAGTGCCTTGCAAAAGCAGATTATATCGGCTTTTATGCCGTAGTAGTGGTCACTGCCTGCAATATCAAGCCTAAAGCCTGCGCGAACATCGTCGAAAATAAGCACAATACCGTGCTTTGTGCAAAAATCGCGCACCTGTTTCCACTGTTCATTGGTGGCGCAAACATTGTCGTAAAAATTGCCGTGGTCATACGGCTGTGCTATAAGAGCCGCTATATCGCCGTTTGTTTGCTCCCACGCGGCTTCAAGTGCCGCAATATCAAACCACGGCACTATTATGTTATTTGCAACATCCTCGGTCGTTATACCCGGGTAGTCGGCTTTCATTGCCCACGGGTCATTGCCGTGGTAGTAGCCTTTGAAGAAAACAACCTTTTTTCTGTTGGTATGCGCCCTTGCACACATTACGGCAAATGTGGTTGCATCTGTACCGTTTTTCATAAAATACGCCCAATCTGCGGTATCAACCGTGTCGACAAGCAACTCTGCACACTCTACCATTTTATACGACGGTGCCGTGGTGCAGTTGCCGTTTTTAAGCTGTTCAAGTGCGGCGGCATCAACATCGGGGTCGTTATAGCCCAAAACATTCGGACCGTAGGCGCACATCATATCAAGATATTTGTTACCGTCCATATCCCAAAAATAACTGCCCTCGGCTCGGCTTGAAATAAGCGGCCATTTTTCAATCGGCAAGAAAAGTCCCTCGGAAGGTCCCAAATGCCCGTATATGCCTGACGGAATTACATCTAGCGCGCGGTTAAACCACTCGCGGCTTTTGTTATGACTGTATTCAGGGTATTTATTTTCCATTTCAGTTTCCTCCGAGATATATGTTGACGCGGTCCAAAATTCTGTTTATGTTATCCACCATAGACAGCACGCCTGCAAGCCTTATATTACCCTTGCACATCTCGTTCACGGTCGAAACCGTACCTGCGAACAAGCCGTTTGCAAGCGCGATATCGGAAAATTCCATAACGGCACGCGGATTTTCGGCAGGCTGTTTGATAAGCGTAAACACACTGTTCTTAATGCGTATGGTAAGCTCTGCCTCGTCCTTTATTCCGAGCGACACATCACCGTCGGGTGTATTAGAGGCGGAAATTTTCGCAATGCTGTCTGAATTTGCCAAGCCGCAAACCGCACCGCCGACAACATACAGTGTAAGAATTGTGTTTTCTTTAAAAAACTCGGGGTCGGCAAGGTCCTGCTCGCTCGGTTTAAGCACAGCCTCTAAACGGTCGGTAAGCTTTGAAAATGTTCCAAGCAGGAACGAAAAAAGCCTTACCGCACCCTTGGCGGGCATACCCGGCTTTGCCTCGTTTATAAAAGTATTAAAGCTTTCGACACTTTTGAAATTCATTTTACAGTTACAGCCGTCACTGCCCTCGGTTATACGGCAACCCTCGTTTGTAAAATGAAAGGTTCTGCAAGGGCCGTTTTTAACGCAAAAGCACATAGAAACAGGCTTTTTTATCTGCTTTACAAGCTCTGCCGCCTCAACATCGATACGGCACAAATCCTCAAGCGCGCCCAATATGCCGTACATATTTACATACGCCATAGCCTTTTGTTCGGTCATTTTTCGAAAATCCCCTTTCGACAAAAAAGTCCCGCACTGCCGTAATAGACGATTGATAACCTGCCTTAAATAAGTCAGGTGGGTGCCACCCCACAGCTTCATGTTTCCAACATCTGCCGAAAGGCAGGAGGCATGCAGCTCCACTGTGAGAGTAAAGCTCCCGAAAATAAAATCTTGTAGGGTTATAAACGCCGTGTCCGCGAACAGCGCAGGATAGATATTTTTTATTTTTAAATTTTACTGCTCGTCGATTTCAAAAAAATCGCGCAATCTTTCAACAAACGCTTCCGAAACGGTTTCGTATTCGTCATCGTCCTCGATATCGGTAAAGTACTCCTCACCGTCTTCCTCCATAACCTTAACGACCACAAGCTCGCCGCTGTCGTCAAGCTGTTTCTGAGGATCGTCATAAACGGGTAGCATTGCAAGGTATCTGCCCATATCGGTTTCAATAGCATCCAAAACCTCGAAAGTGTATTCCTTTCCGTCGTCGTCCTGTAAAGTGACAATATCGGGATTATAATCTTGATTTTCCATAACGGTAGCTCCTTAAATTAAAATTTAAAATAATACTTGTATATTTTATCAAACACGCCGCTATAAGTCAATGCTTATGACGCGTTTAATCGTCATTATCTTCACCCGCGGCAAGACAAAGGCGTGAAATTTCCACAATATCGTCAAAGCTTTCTATACAGCCGCATTTCGCGCGTAGCTTTGCCGCATTTTTTACGCCGCGCATATACCACGCTGTGTGCTTTCGTGCCTCAAGCAGGGCGGTACGCTCGCTTTTGTATTTAAGCATTTTTTCAACCTCGCGCAGCATAAGCACCATTCGCTGTGAAAGTGGCGGCTCGGGCAAAACTCTGCCGTCGGATAAAAGCGCGTTTATTTGCGAAAACAGCCACGGCGCACCCATTGCCGCCCTGCCTACCATAACAAAATCGCACCCTGTATGCTCGTACATTTTCGCGGCATCGTGTGCCGAGGTAATATCACCGTTGCCGATAACGGGCACGCTTACACATTCCTTAACCCTCGCAATCATATCCCAATCGGCACTGGGGGCATACATTTGTGCGCGCGTTCTGCCGTGAACGGTTATCGCCGCCGCACCTGCCTCCTCGCAATATTTTGCGACCTCTTCAACCGTTATATGCGCGCTGTCCCACCCTGTGCGCAGTTTAACGGTAACAGGTGTTTCACCTGCCGCCGCAACGCATTTTTTAACTATTTCGCCGCAAAGCTTCGGGGTTTTCAGTAATGCACTTCCGCCGCCGGAGGACGCAACCTTAGGCGCGGGGCAACCCATATTTATATCTAAAAACGACGGCTTTCTTTCACACGCAAAGGCGGTTGCCTGTGCCATAATTTCGGGGTCACTGCCGAAAATCTGCAACGCCATCGGTCGTTCACCCTCACCGACTGCAAGCAGTTCCTTAGACTTTCGGTCGCCGAGTGTTACACCCTTTGCCGAAACAAGTTCTCCCACACAGTATGCCGCGCCGTGTTCTATACACATTTCACGCATTGCACGGTCGGCAACACCTGCCATAGGTGCAAGCGCGGCATAGCCGTCAAAAACCGTGTTACCTATTTTAAAAGCTTTCTCTGTCATATCAATCACCGTGCAAGTATATAGTGCGCGAGGTGCGGTGCATATATACACTCATAACAAGACCTATACCGCAATACAAGCAACACAGCGATGTGCCGCCTGCCGAAAAGAACGGCAGTGTAACGCCGATAACGGGCAACCACGAAACGCACATTCCTATATTTATTACCGTTTGCGTAATTATCATTGCAAAAACACCTGTGCATATAAGTGTACCGTTAAGGTCGTGCGCGCGGTGACCGACAACCAAAATTCGCAAGCAAATGCCCATAAGCAGTAAAAATACCACTATACAACCTATCAGTCCAAGCTCCTCGGCGATAGATGCCAGAATAAAATCGTTATATCCCTCGGGGATACTGCCCGATTGCACAAGGTCACCGTGAAAAAGTCCTTTGCCGAAAATGCCGCCGTTTGCAAATGCAATTCTGCCGCGCCACTGTTGCCAACCCGTACCAAGCAAATCTGCCTCTGGGTTAAACAGCGACATAATACGACTGCGCTGTTCATCGTGTAAAAGGTAAAAATACGCCAACGGAACCGCAACAGCAATAACAGCCGCCGCCGCAATAAAATAGCGTAGCTTTAGTCCTGCCGCGAACAGCATTGCGATAAACATAATAAAGAATATTATAGCCGTGCCGTCGTCACCCTGCAAATGTATCAGCACAACGGGAAACGCACCGTGCAAGCACAGCAAAAGCAGTGTAAGCGGCTTGTTTATCTTTTCCTTAACAGCGCAGATATGCAGGCTGAAGGTTATTACGAAAACAACTTTTAAAAACTCGGCAGGCTGAAATGAAATATCACCTGGAAGCAAAAGCCACGCCTTGTCATCTGTGCCGTCGGGGGCGTAGCCGATGTAAAAGGTAAGCAGCACTGGCACAAGACCGACGATTGCCGCAAGCGGCCATATCTTTTTGTAATTGTTATAATCGAATTTCGAAAGCAAAAGGGTAATAAAAAGTCCCAAAATAAAGCCTATACCCTGCACCGCGAATTGCTTTGCCGAGCCTGCCGACAAAACCGCAATGCACCCGAACAGGGTTGCCGCGGTACAAAGCAGGTACAAAAGCTTGTCACATTCGCGTATATAATCGGCTGTTGCCGCGAAAAATCGTTTCAAAGCACACACTTCCCAACATTACTTTAAAAATATTATAT
>CAZIEH010000082.1:0-7279 GCA_964538695.1 uncultured Eubacterium sp.
ACATTATATATTATTATACGATAAAATACAAGTGTTTTTTATCGTTTAGCAGCAACAGAAAAGCCGTTCGGAAAAACCGAACGGCTTATTTGGTGTTGGCGTCTTCCTATTTTCCCAGGGCGTCGCCACCCAAGTATCTTCGGCGAAGGTGAGCTTAACTTCTGTGTTCGGGATGAGAACAGGTGGACCCTCACTTCAATAAACACCAACTAAACTGTGTTGTCCCTTGCGGAACAATAGTATAATACCACAGAAAAATGCGTTTGTCAACACTTTTTTTAAAAATATTTAAAATTATATTTTCGGTGCCTGTCCGGCGGTGTAGCAATCCGTTCGGTATGCATTAATCGCAAAGCGGCAGAACACAACATATGACATTAGTATAAACGGCAATGTGTAAAGCATCGTTATACCGAAAGCCGACAGCAAAAACCAACCGATAAACGCAAAAAATATTTTAAAATATGCATTTTTGTAACGCGTTGCGATAACGGCGGAAAGTGCAATTGCATCGGGCGCATCAAGCTTTTCGTCGATTACCATAAGCACAGGTGCGGTAAGATAGCGCACCGAAAGCTTTATAAGCAACAGTGTGCTTAACGCGGTGAAAATATAAAGCAACGGCAAAAGCAGATTTGGGTTATCGGCATCGCTGTATCCGCTAAGGCTGTAAAAGGTGCCGTTTGCGATTGACCAAACAAGCACAGCGGGCAAATAGCACGCTATTGCCAACGCCGCAATGCGCGCGATAATTCGCAGTGCAAGGTAAACAGCGCCGAAGAAAAGACGGCGGCTTTGGTAGTAATAGAACAGCTCGCCAAGCGGTCTTTCTTTTTCAAGTCCGTAGAACCAGTACCAGCGTATAACACCTTGAAACAGTGGAAAAAGCAAAAAAGCCACAACAACCGCCACAGCAAGCGCAATTATAAAACCGGGTACGGAAATTTTACCCGCAGAGGTATGCATATAGGTATAAAAAATTTCGAAAACCGTTTCGAAAAACACGACCGCAAACGCAAGTGCCATAACAGACATAAGCGCCGCAATAATACAGCGACTCCAACCGCCCGAAAGCTGTTTGCGCGCGTTTTGTTTAATTACCGCAGAACTCGGCAACATAAACACAGAACCTTTCATATTATATTAAAGCGTACCGAAACCGCTTGTTTTACCGAAATAATTATATCAAGCTTTTATAAAAATTACAATGCTTGACGCCAAAATTTATATTTTGTTTTATTTTTCGTCACTTTTGCGCGTGTCGGTAAAAAGCGCGGTTTTTGAAAGAATTTCCACCGTTTTCGCGGCAATAACACCGCAAAGCGCACCCGTAACCGTGCCGATTACAAGCATAAACGGCAACAACTTTACAACGCCGACAGTACCTACGACCGCCGCCGCAACAAGGGTTTGTGCAAAATTATTAACCGCACCGCCGAGTGCGCTTGCACCGACAGGCGTTACACTGCGTATTTTCAGTGCGAAATACATCGCCGCGACCGCCAACATTCCGCCGCAAAGGGATAACACAAGAGCGAAAATATTACCGAACAAAAGCTGTAACAGCAGTATTCTTGCCGCATTTACCGCGGCGGCACACTTTAAGCCGTCGCTTATCAGCGCGGTCATCACGACAATATTTGCTATGCCGATATGAAAACCGGAAATGCCGAAAAGCGGCGGCAAAACCGCCTCGATATACCCGAAAATAAGTGCGGCGGCAAGTAGCATTGCGCGGCGGCACAAAACCGCTGTCCCGTTTTTCACGAAACCACCTCCGCAACCAATTTGTGCGGCACGCAAACGGCGGTGTCGCCTTTTTTAGACATTTTACCGCTTTCGCATATTTTGTCGGGGCAATCGCAGTTTTTAAAATACGCCGTGCCGTCGCGGATTACAAGCGTGTTTTCGCCGTATTCGCTTTTTATTACCACCGTGTTGTTTTCGGAAAGTCTATATTCGCCGTAAGTCTCGCCGCAAAGTGTCACAACCACCCTTTCGGCACTGTCGCCGTACATAATTACAGCCGTAACGACTGCCGCGGCAAGCAGTAGAGCTATTATAATTACATCGCCTTTTTTAAACACAGTATCACCCGTTCTTTAAGGTTATCAAATCACCGCTTTGCGCAAGTCCGTCAGACAAAGTTATTCCTCCGTCATCGGCAATAATAACAGCCTCGATATCACCCTGTTTGCGACAAAATTCGACAGCCCTTTCTGCACCCATACAAAACAGCGCCGTCGAATAGGCATCGGCTTTTTCGGCACTTTCGGCAATAACCGTTACCGAGGCAACACCGTTTTCGACGGGATAGCCGCTGTCTGCCGAAAGAATATGATGATATTTCTTTCCGTTATTTTGAAAATAACGCTGATAACTGCCGCTTGTTACCGCCGCACCGCCCGAAAAACGAAGTCTTGCGGCGTTTTTATCTGTATTCTGCGGTGAAACAATGCCGATTGTGTAATCCTCGCCGTCGCTTTTTTCGCCGACGGTTAAAATATTACCGCCGAGGTCGATTATACCGCTTATACCGTTTTCGCGGTAAAGCTTAGCAAGCTCGTCTGCGATAAAGCCCTTTGCAATCGCCCCAAGGTCTATTTGCACGCCGCTTGGAACGCTTACGGTATTTCCGTCGATTTTTACGCGACAGTAATCGACATTTTTAAGTGCGGTTGTCAGCTCATCTGTCGTCGGCACTTTTTCAGTGTCTGTACCGAAGCCCCATAGCTTTTTTACGGGGTATATGGTTATATCCAGCGCGCCGTCGGTTTTTTCGCAATATGACAGCGCATTTTTTATAAGCCGTGCCGTGTCAGGGTCTACGGTTACACTGCCGTCGGATGAATTAAGCTTATATATATCGCTTTCGCTGTCGGTTACGGACAGCAAGCGGTCGTATTTTTCGCAAAGCCGTATAGCGTCGCTCGGCACACTGCCGTTAAATGTCGTAAGTGTTACCACGGTGTCAAAGTAAACCGCTGTTTTTTTGTCGGTTTTCACTTTTTCGATGCAACCGCATAACAGCAGTATTACCGTCAAAAGCAGTGCCGCAAGCCTGTATTTCACAAAATCACCTCAAAAAAATACGGTTGAACCCGTCAACCGTATTATACACGCGCTTTAGACTTTCGTCAAGCGACAAAAAAGCTTACATAACGCGTACCGAAAATTCAGTTTTACAATTTGGGCAAACGCAGGTGTGCTTACCCTTTTTCTTTGGTAACCGCAAAACCGCGCGACAGCTTGGGCAGGTGCGGTAAACCCTAATCTTTCTGTCCTTGAAACGGCGGCGCAGTAGATAAAACCGCCTTGAAACCGAGCTTTTAAAATTTAAGTAACGGGCATTTTCTTTTTGACGACGGTAAATATCACGCGAAAGTGTGCGGAATATTATTAAAACACACAGTGCTGCGGAAATAAGCGAGGCTATGGTGTAAAAAACCACGCTACCCGCAATTCTCGTAACCACGGTATTTATAAGCGACACCGCAAGATAGCACAAAAGCAGGCAAATGCTTAAACTGTCTATGCCGTATCTGCCCATCATAAATCGGTAAACAGCATTTTTTATGCGATAAAACAACAAATACATCCCTTTCGCCACCAAAGGCTTATTAAGTGTAATATATGATACCGCCGAAAAGCGCAAAATATAACACATTTCGGGTTAAAAAACTGTAAACAATTTAATAACAACGACTTGCGGCATACGGTACAATATGTTATACTTAAAATATATTTTTAAGGAGTATTAGGTTATGAGAGTGGAAGCTGTAAATCAATTAAAAAGCAAAAAGCTTATCGCGGTAATTCGCGATTTTTCACCCGATATGCTGCTTTACACGGTAGAGGCACTTATAAAAGGCGGCGTGACCGCAGTTGAGGTATGCGAAAGCGACATATCACAAGAAGGCGAGCGTGACGCCACTAGAAAGGTTCAGGGGCTTAAACGCTGCTTCGGTAACGAGCTTACTGTGGTTGCGGGAAATATTCGCACCGACCGTATGACAAAGCTTGCCAAGGGCGCAGGGGCGGACTTTTTAAGCTTTGTCGAAATTTCATCGGAGCTTATGGAGCGTGCAAACGCATTAAGCGCGGCAACCATACCCTCTTGCTTTACCACAAGCGAGTTTTCGAAAGCGGTTCGCCTCGGCGCGGATTTTGTAAAGCTTTTGCCCACAAAGCCGTGTGACGGCTACGAATATGCCGCATTTATGGCAGATACATTTAAAAATGTACCGATTATCGCCGCGGGAAATGTCGGGTTCGACGATATTGCGGCACTAAAGAAATGCGGTATAGAACGCTTTGCAATAGGCGCAAGCCTTACAAACCGCATACTTGCCGAAAAGCGCGAGTACGGCATAATCACAAACGAGGCGAAAAGGTTTATCGAGGCGATAAACAAGTAATTGAATAACGCACAAAAAAACGGTGGTTTACCTGCTTTTAATTAAGCACGGTAAACCGCCGTTTTTTATTTTTTGGATTATTAAGTTTACTTATCGTGGCACAGCAGTACTTCGTAATCGCCGCCGCAATATTTTTTAATAAATGCCTCGCTGTTTTCGGCGCAGTACGGGTGACCTGTTCGAATTTTTTGCGTAATATTTTTCATCGAATAGCACTCGTCACCTGCAATAACAACGGGTTTACCCTCGGTTTCTATAACGACTATCGATGAACCCTTTGAATGACCGCCGATTTTCACCGCTTTTACACTGTCACAGACCTCGGCGACCTCGTCAAAAACACGAACATCGCTGTTTTGCGACAAAAAGTTTTTGCCGTCTTCATATTCATCCTTTTGAATATATACCGCCGCGTTTTTGAAATATTTAACACATTCAATATGGTCGTGGTGCGCGTGTGTCAATATAACATCGGTTATTTCGTCGGGCATAACGCCGTGGTTTTTCAGCGCATTTACACTGCCGATAAAATTATGCATATCCCAACCGGGCATTGTTTCACAGCCCGCATCCACCAAAATTTTTCTTTCACCTGTTTTTAACAGGTAAACCATAAAAACAATCGGGCAAAGCTTGGTTTCGTCGCCGTTCGGGAAAAAATTGCTTTCTTCGAAAAAGGCGTTTGCATACTCTATCGGAATAATATCCTGTCTTTTCATATTATTTACCGCACGCTTTTAAGATAAGCTTATGCAAGCTTCTCTCATATTCATAATCAAACGGATTTTCACGAACACCGTGAATATAGTCGGCAAAGCTGCGCAGCATTGTGTCGTATCTGCCGTAAACGGGTGTAGTGTGATACTCTGCCTTTTGGTGCCAATCATCGCTGTATGCCTCACGCACACCTGTGGTTTGCGGAGAATCGATATTCGGCATCGGCTCTTTTGTAAGCCACTCGAACGGGCGAAGCTCGACAGTACCCTTTGTACCGCAAACAACAAGATTTCTGCGCTCGAAGCCGCCGCGCTCGACCGAGGTGCTTTTTACAAACGATACGCCGTTTTTGTATTTGAATACCGCCATACCGAAGTCCTCGCCCTTAACACCGTCGGTGCCTATCGGCTGACTTAAAGGTATAACCTCCTCGGGCATACCGCAGATGTCGTAAACCAAGTCTATAAGATGACAGCCGAGGAAGTAAAGCGTACCGCCCGGGTAATTGGCAAGCCAATTTCTCTTTGCGACATCGTGAATACCGTTCATTTGCGCCTCGACAGCGTAAATTTCACCGAGCTTGCCCTCTTTAATTTCCTCCTTAACCTTCATAACGGCAGGATTGTAACGGTACATATAGCCCATTGTGAAAACAAGCTTTTTCTCTTTAACAATATCTATAAGTCTGTCAAAATCCTCGTCAGACTCGCTACCAGGCTTGTCGACATACAAATTAAGACCCTTTTCAGCGGCTTTAATTGCAAATTCCGTCAGTCTTCTGTCCTCGGTTTCAATACAAACAGCATCAAGGTCGGGATAATTCAAAATTTCGTCGACGGTCATTTTTTTGTAGCCCTTGTACGAGTCGATATCGCGATTGTAAATAGCCTCGTCACCTTCAACCACGGCATAACCGACAAGGTCGAAAATTTCAGGCAGGTATTTAACAGATTTAAAGCAGGCACTTGCGTGGTCGTGACCTGCGCCGATTTGTGCGATTTTTATCTTTTTCATTTCATTTTCCTCCAATCATACTGTACTGCAATGGGGAAGTTTTTGTCGTTTACCAAGCGGTCATAAACCTCGGTACACTCTGTCGGGGAATGTGTTTCCTCTACAATATTTTCAAGAACCAATCTGCCACAGCTGCACATTTTCATAAGTGCCTTTATATCGTCCTGATGTGTAAACCAGCCTGCGTGTGACTCGCAATTCGGGCGCGCACCCGTGTGGGCACCGATAATTGTAATGCCCGGTGCATGAACCTTCTCGTAATAATCAATGGTAAAGTCTGAACGACGGGTACAGCCGAGAAGTGCAACTCTGCCGAATTTCGCCATACAGTCAAGTGCCTCTCTAAGTCCTGCGCCGACACCCGTAACCTCTATTGCGACATTTACACCGCCGCCCGTGATTTTCTTAACCTCGTCTGCAAAGCCCTCAGCAAGGGGGTCAAGCGCGTAATCGGCACCGTTTTTAAGTGCGATTTCGCGGCGCGCGGGGTTGGGGTCTGCGGCAATAATCGGCACGGCACCTGCGGCGCGCAAAAGCTTAACCGCAATAAGCCCCAAAATACCCTGACCCATAACAATGGCACTTTCGCCCATTTCAAGTCTGGTTTTTCTTATAGCCGCCATAGGGAATGTTGTAATATAGCTCATCGCCGCGGTTTCAAAGCTTACATCGTCGGGAATTTTAACAGCACTGCCTGCGTGTACAACGGCATATGTAGCGTGAACACCGCCGCAGGTTGCAACCCTGTCACCGACCTTGAAATTTTTAACGGCACTGCCGACTTTTTTTACAATGCCCGCACTGCTGTAACCAGGTACACGGGGGAAAACAACATCATACGACAAACCTATGCAAACATTCGGGTCACCAGTGATATTTGCACGCTCTGTACCACAGCTGATTGTTGAAACAACTGTTTCAACAAGAATTTCGTCAGCCTTTGGTTCAGCACATTCGTTTGTAACCAATTCGGCTTTATTGATTTCGGTAAATAAAATTTGTTTGCGTTCCATAATAAAATCCTCCCAAAAGAATTTATTTTATTACTTTATAACATATTGAAATATCTCTTTAATTATGGTATTCTATAAAAAAAGAGGTAATTTTCTACAGTTTTTTAGGGGAATATT
>CAZIEH010000083.1:0-7195 GCA_964538695.1 uncultured Eubacterium sp.
ATATTACCCTCTGCGATACCGCAGTCATAAAATCTTTCGGGAAATTCTTTTTTAAATGTACCCGTCTTTGTTGCCGCAGCAAGGTCAGCATCCAAAACAACAAAGTTGTCGAACTGCTTGCCAGCTTTTACAAGCGCGTTGCCGTAGGCATCACGGGTTGCGATTTTTTGGTCTGCCATAATTATTTGCCCTCCAATTCCGCAAGTGCGTCATTAAGCTCTTTTAAAGCGATTTCGGTTTGCTCTGCATTAGGTGCGCTACCGTGCCAGCTAACCTGATTTTCCATAAACGAAACGCCCTTACCCTTAACGGTGTTGGCGATAATTGCGGTGGGCTTGCCCTTACATTTGCGTGCCGCCGCAAGTGCCGATTCTATTTCCTCAAAATTATGACCGTCTATGGTAATTACATTCCAACCGAAAGCACGGAACTTTTCGTCAAACGGTGCGGGGTTATTAACCTCCTCAACACTGCCGTCGATTTGCAAATGATTGTAGTCTACAAAGCATACAAGGTTATCAAGCTTTTTCGCGGCGGCAAACATAGCAGCCTCCCAAACCTGACCCTCCTCGCTTTCGCCGTCGCCGACGATTGCGTATACTCTGAAATCGTTACCGAAATGCTTTGCCGAAAGCGCCATACCGCAAGCGGCAGAAATGCCTTGACCGAGCGAGCCCGACGACATATCTACACCGGGGATATGCTTCATATCAGGGTGACCCTGCAAAATTGAATCGGGCTTTCTGAGGGTTTTAAGCAAATCCTTTTCAAAATAACCGCGATTTGCAAGTACCGAGTACCATGCAGGCGCGGCGTGACCCTTAGACAAAACAAAACGGTCACGGTCGGGATTTTGCGGATTTTCGGGGGTGATATTCATCTCTTTGAAATACAAGTAAGTAAGAATATCGGCAATAGAAAGCGAGCCGCCCGGGTGACCCGATTTTGCCGCCGCTACACCCTCGATAATTCCGATTCTCACATTGCACGCCGTTTCCTTTAAAGAACGCAATGTCGCGCTGTCCATACTTTTCATCAATCCTTTCAATTTGTAAACACGCATTATTCTTGCAGTGTTTTTATGTAATTTATAAAATCAGCCACCGCACCGTCGCCGACGGGAACGGTAACATAATTTGCATATTTTTTCAAATGCTCCTCTGCATTTTCGCAAAAGGCACCGACTGCCGCGGCAGATACCATTTCTACATCGTTATCACAATCGCCTATACAGTATATCTTATTTTTATCGGCACCGCAAGCCTCGGCAAGCACCCCTAAATTTGTCGCCTTGCTGACACCCTTTGCCACAATTTCGTAAAATATTGGTGAGGTGACAACATAGTCACAATTGTCGGGCTTTATTGTTTGCATATAATTTTTAAATTCTTCAAGCAACAGCTTGTCATCGGTCATAAACAGCACCTTTAATGGCACTGCACCCTCGGGCGGTTCGGTTATAAGCGGTATTCCCTCGTGTGCGCGGTGCGTAACGGTGCGCGGTGTGTTGTTGTAGGTCACAATGCAGTTTTCGTATGTAACCTCCGCACCCATTTGCGGATATTTTTCGATAGCTTTAAGCATTGCTTCAATACCCTCTTGCGGCAAAGCCGTCGCGTGTACTGCTTTTTTCTTTTCTATATCATACACAAGTGCGCCGTTGCAAAACAGCACAGGGGCATTAACCTCGGCACGACGGCATATATCTATGCCGACCGTGGGGCCGCGACCCGTGGCGATGGTAAAAATGCCGCCTTCGCGCTTAAAATACCGTATCATTTGCAGATTAACAGGCGGTATAATGCCGTTTTCGCAAAGTGTACCGTCAATATCCGACACCAACATACAGCCCGAAAAAATGCCCAATACTACTGCTCCCTTTGCTTTGAAATAAAATCTTTAAAATACTGCGGTAAATCAGACTCGAACTCGATATATTCACCGCTTGTCGGGTGAATAAAGCCGATTTTTTTCGCGTGCAGGCATTGACCGCAAAGACCGCAGATATTCTTTGCACCGCCGTAAACGGTGTCGCCTGCCACAGGGTGACCTATTGATGCCATATGCACCCTGATTTGGTGTGTTCTGCCTGTTTCAAGACGAACCCTTATATGTGTAAAACCGACATAACGCCGCAAAACAGTCCAATGCGTAACGGCGTGCTTGGAATTTTTTTCGGTAACCGCCATCTGCTTACGCTTTACGGGGTGTCTGCCGATAGGCGCATTTACAGTGCCGCTGTCCTGCTTTAAATTACCGACAACGACCGCCTCGTACTCTCTTGTAAAGCTGTGCTGCTTTATTTGCTCGGCAAGTATTTTGTGCGCCGCATCGGTTTTTGCAACTATAAGCAAGCCACTGGTATCCTTATCTATCCTATGCACAATACCCGGACGCATAACGCCGTTTATACCCGAAAGGCTGTTGCCGCAGTGGTAAAGCAGTGCGTTTACAAGTGTGCCGTCGTGATTTCCCGCCGCAGGGTGAACAACCATACCCTTTGGCTTATTGACTATTAAAAGCGCGTCATCCTCGAAAACAATATCAAGCGGTATATCCTGCGCAACCGCCTCGCACGGCTCGGGGTCGGGCAGAACCACGGCAACGGTATCGCCGTTTTTTAAGCGATGGTTCTTTTTAACAGCCGCACCGTTTACGGTTACTTTTCCCTGTTCGAAAAGTGAGGCGGCAAAGCTTCTTGTAATGCTTTCTATATTTTCGGCGATAAACGCATCGGCACGATAGCTGTCGCCGCACACGGTGAAATTATAGTGTTCCATATTTTATGACCGCTTTATCCGTATATCGTTGACAGTGTCAAATATAAAATACAACAGCACCAAGGCGGCACCCACCGTAACGCAAATATCGGCAACATTGAAAACAGGAAAGTCCATAAAATCCGTCGCGATAAAATCCACAACATTTCCACCGCGAAATACACGGTCTATCAGGTTGCCAACACCGCCCGAAAGCACAAGGCTAAAGCCCCAATCGGTAAGGTATCCGCTGAATTTGCGGCTTGCAAGCAGATATAAAATAAGCAGCATTGCAAGCAGGGTGAATATAACCAAAAATACCGTCTTGCCCTCTAATATACTAAAGCCTGCGCCGTTATTTGTGCGGTAGGTTATGCTGAAAATGCCTTTTATAACCGAAACGGCAGGGGGATATTCATATCCCGAAAATGCCCGTACAATAAAATATTTCGAAACTTGGTCAGCGACAAGCATTACTGCCGCAAAAATTACCGCCAAAACCAAGGAACGCTTGGAGCTTTTTTTATAATTTACAGCCATTACTTGTT
Organism: uncultured Eubacterium sp.; assembly: GCA_964538695.1. Taxonomy (GTDB): domain Bacteria; phylum Bacillota; class Clostridia; order Oscillospirales; family Acutalibacteraceae; genus UMGS1532. The sequence goes on from CAZIEH010000083.1 coordinate 3,308, forward strand.
TTCACCGGTAAGGTCAAGTGCGATTTCGGCATCGTTATCCTGCTCGGGCTCGGTTTTTTTCGACTCCTGCTTAACCTCTTGCTCGGGCTTTATCTCCGCCTCGACAGGCTCCTCTGCCTTTACATTCTCATCGGCTTTCACGCTTGCAACGGCATTATCAACCGAAAGCGAACGAAGCTCGCCCAACTGCTCCTCATAAAAATTAACAATAACATTTTTAACCTGTGTAAACTCGGTACGCAGTTTATTGCAAAGCTCCTGCTCGGTTTTAAGCTTTTCACGCGTCGCGGTAAGCATACGACCCGAACGGGCAACAGCCTCGTTAATGATATTTTCCGCCTCTGCCCTTGCCGCGGCGGCAATAGAAGCCTCTTTACGCTCTGCCTCTGCCAAAAGTGCATTTGCCTTATCCATTGTTTCAGCCGCCTGACTGTCGGCACGGGCAATAATTTCTTTTGCATCCTCTGCGGTTTTTTCAAGCAACTGCTTCGACGAAACGCGAGCCTCCTCTTCTATCTGCTGTGCAAGCTTTTGCGTGCGAACGAGAAGTGACTCGATACCGTAATTTGTAGTATACTGCTCTTCGGCAGGCTCTGCTTTCGGCTGGGGTACTGCCACGGTAACGGGCTTTACAGGCTCGGTATCCACTATCGGCTTTTCAACGGGTGCGCCCTGCTTAGACTCGAACTTTGCCTTTTCAAGCGCACGAATTTTCGCGGTCATACTTTCTATGCATACCGCAACCTCATCTAAAAACAAATCAACATCCGACTGCTTGTAGCCGCCGATTGCAACCTTTTGAAAAACAACGCCGCGTACTTCATCTGCTGTCATAAAAATGTCCCCTTACATATATTTTTTATAGTTTAAAATTATCTTGCCTTTTTTTGACCTGCGGTCTGTATCGACAATATCAAATCTGCCGCAACCTCGCACCGAAAGCTTGTCACCGTCGCAAAGTAGGACGGTTTGCTTTTCGCAAATTACCGAATTACGCGTTACAAGACCTTTTTCTATCTTTTCCGCGGCGGCACTGCGACTTAGCGAGCATATTGCGGAAACAACGCAATCAAGGCGCATTGATGAAACAGTGCAACGAAACTGCTCAACACGGGAGTTAAGCGGTAATTCGCCCACAATCCCCTCTTGCACCGTTACGCCCTCGCCGCCTACTTTTGTAAGCTGTGTTTTTACAAAGGGTAAAATTTCTTTCAGCAAAAACACAACCGCCCTACCCTCGCCGACAAGAATATCGCCGACCGAGCGACGCGTTATGCCGAATGACATAAGCGTACCCAAAAAATCACGATGTGTAAGCGAGGCAGAGCTACGGTAAGAAAGCGTAAGCGCCGCTATGGGGTATACAGCCGTTTCGCCGTCGCACCAATCTGGCAAGACGGCAAAAACAGTGCGCACAGCCCCGTCGTAGCCGCCGAAGCTTGCGTATCTATATCCTTTTGCGGCAACGATTGCCTGCGACAGCTCATCCTCTGACAAAAAACCGACAAATTTCGGCACATTTCGCGTTTCACACAGCTCGGCGGCATCTGCCACGCGCTGTGCTATGCCGATATCAGACATTGTTTAAAAACATACCGCTGTTTTCAAGCTCGTCCAAAATCATATCGCCCATAACATCAACCGAACGGGGTGTGATGATATACGTGCTGTTTGCGACGCGTTTAAGCTGACCGTCGTTAGCATAGGCAACACCGCTTAAAAAGTCGATAAGTCTGCGGCAAATTTCTTTATTTGTACCCTCAAGATTAAGCACAACAGTGCGCTTTGCATTCAAGTGGTCGGCAACAGAACGACCGTCCTCGAAAGTTTCGGGCTTTGCGAGAACCACCTTTATGTTTTGTGCCGAATGTACAGGTGTGGGTGTATTCTCCTTGGCGGTGGCACGGGTACGGGGCATAACCGGCTGTTCTTGCTGTGCCGCCTCCTGATTTATTTCGGTTTCCTCTTCATCGTCAACAGGCACGCTGACGATATCTTTAAACCATTCCATAACTTTCATAAAGCTTCCCCTTTCACCGCAGCAAAAGCTGCCGTTTAAAATTATTTATCAACCCTGCTTTGTCGGGTAAATGCGATTACCGAAAAGTGCCGACCCGACACGGACAAGATTAGCGCCGTTCTCTATGGCTAAATCGAAATCCTGCGACATACCCATAGAGAGATATTCCATATTACTATTATCTATGTTTTTACCCTGTATGTCAACAAATAAGTTATGCATTTTTGCAAAATATTTTGTTAATTGTCGTTTTTCAGTACAAATAGGGGGTATCGACATAAGTCCCTTTATGCGAATATTGTCAAGCTTTGCTATTTCTGTAAGATTTTTCAAAACCTCGTCTGCCGCAAAGCCCGATTTGCTTGCCTCGTCGCCAATGTTCACCTCAAGCAAAATATCGGTCACGGTATTCTTTTTTGACGATTGCTTTGAAATTTCCTTTGCAAGCTTTAACGAGTCGACAGACTGTATCATTTCAACACGACCTACGATGTCCTTAACCTTATTTGTTTGCAGGTGACCTATGAAATGCTTATGAACTTTAAGCAAGCTGTCGTCTTTTTGCAAAAATTCCTGCACACGGTTTTCGCCAACATAGTCTATACCGCTTTTTATTGCGTGATTTATAACCTCTGTCGGCACGGTTTTTGTTGCGGCAAGTAAAATAATATCGTCTGCCGTTTTACCGCAAGCCTCGGCGGCACGCGCTATGCGCGCCTTAATTTCCGCATATGCCGTGTCAAACGCCGCTATGCGGTCAGCTTGTTCTGTTAATAACTTTTCCGTCATACAAATTTTTCCCCTTTATAACGATTTCGTCGTAAAGCTTTAACCGTACACCCGTCGTTTGCACTTCACAAATGCAGTAACCGTCGGTTGAATACAAAACATTTACGGGAACAAAGCTTATTACCGATCCCGACACAACATAAACGCCCTTTTCGCCGTCGACAAATCGTACGGCTTTCGAATTTACCTGCAACCCCGTGTAATTTTCAAGCACCGCAGTCATATCCTGCGTGCGCATTGTGGCAAGGTCGCTGTTCATATATGTACAAAGGAAGAAAACAACAGCCGTGTCATCGCCCGTTTCGCGGTTTACCTTGGCAACCTTAACGGGAAGCTCCGGCATAGATTCGAAATTCGTTTTAAGTATGATTTCTGCATCCTCGGTAAATTTCAAGCTGTCGTTCATAGAAAGTGTCGCGGCGAGATACCACTCGTAATCCGAAACAATTTTACCGACAACATTTTTATCATCAGACGGCATTTCGGGTTGCATATTGTTAAGCATTTCGGGCGTGATTTCGTCGATTTTATCGCTATTTAGAATACTCTCGTATCCGTCGATACCCGAAACAAAATAGCCTGATTTTTTTGATTTCACCTTTGAATATGCACCGCTTTTGCGGTCTTTAAGCTGTTCAAGCTGTTGTTTGTAGCCCGTCAAAAGCCCGTCAAAGCCGCTTGATTTACCCGTAACGATTTGTCTGCGGTTAATAAGCTTTAAAAGCTCTGCCGCGGCAGAAGAGCCGCTGTCTATTGTACCACTTGCGGTTTCGTTAATAATTTCTTTAAGTGCGGTATCTATTTTAGAGTCAAGGTAGTCTATATCCACCGCGTCCGTGGTGTTATAGCCGTTGACCTCCTCTAAATCCTCGATAGCTTTTTCAAGATTTTCTATTTCTGTTTCTACATTGGCATCGGACTCGCTTTTATAAACATTCGCCACCGTGCCGCCTTTTTCTATCTTGCCGCCGTCGTCAACGCAAAAGCTTAACACGCCGTCATCCTTGGCTTTCAACAGGCTTTCGTCGCGAATTGCCACGGTTTTTATGTCAATACCGTTAAATGCATCGTAATAAACC
>CAZIEH010000084.1:0-7145 GCA_964538695.1 uncultured Eubacterium sp.
AGCAAAATAAGCGACGGCTTGTCAGAAACAGCGGCTTTAACCGCGGCATCACCGTCATTAACAACAAGCGTTTTAAAGCCGTCTTTTTCAAGATAAAGACGCAACAGCTCGCAAATGTTTTCATCATCATCTACGATAAGAACTTTCATATCGCTCATAAAATCACCTTAACCTTTCAAAGGATATATTACTGTATAAATAGTGTGATAGTATTAAGATTTTGTAAATAAAAAACCGCAGACAATGCAATTGCCGCGGCAAAAGATTATTTAAGATACCGCAACAGCGCGTCAATACCTGTACCCGTTTTTGAGTCAACGAAAAAAAGCTCCTCGCAACCTGCGTTTCTGAGCCATCTTTCGGCAAGATCTATCCTCGCGCCTTCACGGTCACACTTTGTAACAATGCCAATTACGGGTCTGTTAGCGGTGCATGCTATGCAGGGCGGAAAAAGCGAATACGGCTCGAAAGGGTCGTGAACAAGTCCGACTACATCGGAATCGTAAGAATACACGGCAAGCGCGCCGCCGAAAAGCTTTGTTTCGGCATATTCGCCCGGGGTATCTATAAGGTCACCGTCGACCTTGACATATTGCGTTTTATCGTAAGAAACGGTTTTGCCGCTTAAAGCCTGCGTAAGAGTTGTTTTGCCGCAACCCGTTCTGCCAATCAGTATAATTTTTTTCATCAGGTTTTAGTTAAGGGGCAAACTTCAAAGCCGAGCTTGTTTTGAACATAGTCACAAATATCAGCAAAAGCCGCCTCAACCTCCGAAACGGTGCCTGTGATTATAAGTGTACCGCTGAAACGGTCAACAAAGCCAAGCGTTGCACCCGAGGCTTTAAGTGCGATATCGGCAGTGATGATTGCGGTTTCGGCAGGGCTTACAGTTAAAATGCCGATGGCACTGCCCTTATAATCAACACGCGGGTCAAGACCGAGCTTTTGATACAAAACGGGGTCGGGATTTGCAATTATGTGCGCAAGTGTCACCTGTCTGCCGGGGACGATTTCCTGAATAATGCGCATTTTGTCTTGTAATGAAAATGTTGACTCTGCCATTTAGCTAATGCACCTCAAAACAAATTTATATGTTTATTATAACCCACTCTACCCTGCAAGTCAAGAAAAAAGGGTAGATTTTAAGCGAATTTAAGCCCTTTTTCGGTCACTGTTGCCGAAATACTTTTGTTTAGCTCTGCGGCACGGCAACCGCTTGCCCGAATATAGTCGGCATATACCGAGTTATCGTCACCTGAGACTATATATCGCGGCTTTGTACCGTTTATTTTGTATGACAATATCGGATTAGCCGTTAAAATTATATCTGCCGTATACGAACTGCACCCGAGTGTGTCGAACAAAACGGTTTCACCGCTGTCTATAACAAGGTCAAAAGAGTTTTCACGCGACAAAACATCAACCTTCACACGCTCAAACAAAGTGATTATACCTGCCGATAGCTTGCGATTATCGGTTAAAGCGGTTGCGCTTAAAGTATGCTTGATATCTCTTTTGGAAGAAAGGCGCTTTTCTGCAACAAAATTGGTATCATCATCGTTAAAAGGCAATATAAGTGCATAAATCTCGCCTATATTTCGTTTGCTAAGATATGAATTTATTGCAGAAGCAGTGCTTGCGCTGTCGTCAGTCGTAATTACTACCACCTTACCTCCGTTTTCGACAGTCATACAAATGCCGCTTTCAGCCTTAAAGAAAGTATATTTTACAGTGCGGGCATCTACGGTGTGTTGTATCGCTTGAAAAGGCACAATTAAAACAACAAGCGCAGATAAAAGTATTGCGGTAGCAGCGGCTTTCTTTCTGAAAATTATCGCGGTGACAACAACTGCAAAAGCGACTGTCGCATAAACGAACAGCATTATGTCATCAGTTTTGAAACCGCAATATGAAAACGAGCCGAAGAACAAAATTACATCACGAAAAACAGTTATAACCACGGTGGTGACAAAAGCTACCGCACCGAAAACAAACGGAATAAACGCTGTTATAAGCATAACAAGCGGCAAAAGCAGTGAAAGTGTAATAACGGGTGATAGCAGAATGTTTACTATCGGCGACAGGGTTGAAATATAGCCGAAATACGAAAGAGAAAACGGCAAAATAAATATCTGTGCTGACAGTGTTACCGACAGTGATGCTGTAAAATAGCGATACAGCTTGTTTAGCAATGCATTAGGCACACGCGGTTTGTTAAGCTTTTCGGCAAGCGGCGCTGCAAACAGCAAAATGCCGAGAGTCGAAAAGGTAGACAGCATAAAAGAAATGTTAAAAATGTTGTACGGATTTACCGCAAGCTGAATTGTGGCGGCTAACCCGAGCGAGTTTAAACCGTCGGCTCTGCGTGATAATGCGCGTGCCGTTAAGAAAACAAAATGCATTATTCCCGCACGCATAATAGAACCCGAAAAACCCGCGACAGCGGCAAGTGCAAAAAGCACTATAATACCGCCGAACGATGAAAAGCGCCTACCGAATTTAAGCCGTTGCAACAAATTTACAATCGTCATAACAATTACGGTTATGTGCAAGCCCGACACCGCAAGTGTATGTGACATACCCGTCATTTTAACGGCACCGTAAAACTCATTGGAAATATACCCTTTATCACCTGTGATAAGGGCTATCGGAATACCGCCGATATCTTCATCTAAATTATACAGAAATATTTTGCGTATGTATCTTCTCAGCTCTATCGCCCAACCGTAAAAGCTGTATGACTTTGCTTTTTCTACGGCATAGGATTTACCGTTAAAATATCCGCATATCTTTATACCGTCCGAATAGCTTGTACGAAGATAATCCTCATCCGGCAGATAAAGTGAAATTTGCCCCGAAACAATATCATCGTGATCGGCGGTATTTGCACCGTTTGCATTTATTTTTATGCGAAAGCTTTGCGGTAAATCGGGATTATCAACATAGAAAACATCGGCAACATAAACCGTGTATTTATTTCTGACACCGTTTTTAACTTGAGGCTCTTCAACAATTTTCGCCTTTATATTACAGGTTTTGCCGTCAAGCACCTTGTAGCGTTCTATATAAGCGGCATTATACAAATTAAAGCTGCCGCAAAACAGCAGAATTGCCACCGAAAGACAAACCGTATTCCACAAAAACGATAATTTAAGCTTTTTGTAAAGAATAACAGATGCCGAAAATAAAACGACCGCAAATATACACACAGTAACGGTCAACGCAAAATTACCGCACAAAACCGAAAGCGCACTAATGAACGCGGCAATTGCAGTAACAAAGAAAAATCTCCTCATAAATCACCAAAGAAAAAATCCCCCCGAAAAAGTATTAAACCATTCGGGGGTGCAAAAAAACTACTTAAAAAACAAAGGTAGCTTTTCAAGAAATACAATATCATCACGGTCAGCGGCATCACCCTCGGCAAGAACCGCACAGGAGGCAACAATTTCTGCACCTGCAACCTCGGCAAGCTGTTGAACAGCCGCCAACGATTCGCCCGTGCTTATAACATCATCAACGATAAGGACACGCTTGCCTTTTAGCTGTTCGGCTTCTTCACTGCCGATAAAAAGCTGTTGAATATGGTCGGTTGTAATTGAACGAACCTCGACCGAAATAGGGTTGCTCATATAAACCTTAACGCCCTTGCGCGCAACGATGTACGGCTTGCCCGACTGCCTTGCCATTTCGTATGCCAAGGGTATGCTTTTTGCCTCGGGGGTAAGTATAACATCAAACTGCGGTACACGCTCAAGCAGCTTTTGTGAGGCGGCAATGGTAATTTCAACATCGCCGAAAAGTATAAAAGCCGCAATATCCATTTTTTCATTTACGGGGAATTTTGTCAGTTCGCGCTCAATACCCGCAATGTTCATTTTGAATTTTTCACTCATATAAATCACCCTTTAGCTTAATTTGATAATACTTAAAATCGCCGCATCGATAATTTATATCAAATCAACCCGGAGGCCACGCAAGATAGCGGCGTGCAAGCAAGTGAAAATGCAGATGACCGACAGTTTGACCGCCGTCCTCGCCACAATTGTTTACAACGCGAAAGCCTTTTTCGAGGTTATTATCCTTTGCGATTTTTGCGACAGCCTCGAAAATTTTTGCAATGTAAATGCTGTTTTCGGGTGTAATTTCCTCGGCACTCTTAATGTGAATTTTCGGCACGATTACCGCGTGAAAAGGCGCTTGCGGTGCAATATCGGCAAAAGCATAGACATAATCGTCTTCATAAAGCTTTTGCGACGAAACATCCCCTTTAATTATTTTACAAAACAGACAATCATCCATATTAAGTAACCTCGCTTTCAAACAGAAAGATTATTTTAAAAGCTCTGCCACAATATCAGCCGCGGCATTTACAGCAACAGCCAATTTTTCGGGCTCTTTACCGCCAGCCATAGCAATATCGGGTCTACCGCCGCCGTTACCGCCTGCAAGCATTGAAACCTGCTTTACAATTTTTCCTGCATTGGCGCCAAGCGCAAGTGCATCTTGACCGCAAGCACAAACAAATGTGCATTTTGCGCCGTCGGTACAGCCGAATACCGAAATAGTGTCGGCATATTTCGCTTTAAAACCCTCAGCAAGCTTTTTAAGGCTGTCGGCATCGGCATTATCAACAACACCGCTGATAAGTCGAACACCGCAGAACTCTACTGCATTTTTTAAAAAGTCGTCCGAGCTACCTGCGGCAAGCTTATCTTTAAGCGACTCGATTTGCTTTTCAGCCTGCTTTTGCTCTGCGATAATTGCCTTTATTCTATCGGCAATATCGTTCGCAGTGCCGCATTTAAGCAATGCGCAGGCATTTCTGATGATTTCGGAATAATCCTCTAAAAGGCTTTGCGCATTGGTACCGCAAACTGCCTCAATTCGCCTTACACCAGCCGCGGCAGAGGTTTCGGAAATTATGTGAAAAGTGCCGATTTTGGCGGTATTATCAATATGTGTACCGCCGCAAAGCTCTACGGAAGCACCGTCTATATTGACAACACGAACGGTAGCACCGTACTTTTCGCCAAACAGTGCCATAGCCCCCATTGCCTTAGCCTCGTCAATAGGCATTTCCTTGGTAATAACCGCAATGCCCTGCATAATAACATCATTGACAATCGACTGAACCTTTGAAAGCTCTTGCTCTGTCAAGGCTGAGAAATGTGTAAAGTCAAAACGAACTGCAGTATCATTTACATACTGACCTGCCTGCTCGACGTGGGTGCCGAGAACTGACCTTAAAGCCGCTTGCAAAAGGTGTGCGGCGGTATGGTTGCGACGGATTGCATCGCGACGGGCAGAGTCGATTTTAACATTAACGGTATCACCGACCGAAAGCTTGTCACCTGAAATAATAACGGAATGTAAAAACACACCGCGTGTATCTTTTTTGGTATCCTTAACCTCGGCAACGCCGACAAAATCACCGATATCGCCGACCTGACCGCCGCTTTCGGCGTAGAAACAGGTTTTGTCAAGTGCAACAACAGCCTTTTCACCGTTATTTGCACTGTCAACCCTTACGTCGTCAACTGCAATAGCGGTAACTGTGGCAGTATCCTCGTAATTCTCGTAGCCCGTAAAGACGGTAGGCACAACATCAAAGAATGGGTTGCCCTCGCCCTCCCAAGCGTTGGTATCCGACTCTTTACGCGAGCTTCTTGCGCGCTCTCTCTGCTCGCGCATAAGGGTGTCAAACTGCTGTTCATCAACAGTAAAGCCCTGCTCCTCAACAATATCCTTTGTAAGGTCAAGTGGGAAACCGTATGTATCGTAAAGCTTAAAAGCATCATCGCCGCTTATAACCTTGGTTTCGGCATTTGCGGTAATTTCAGAAAGCAGCTTTAAGCCTTGGTCGATTGTTTTACCGAAGTTTTCTTCCTCAACCGAAATAACTTTCTTTATGAAGTCGCGCTTCTCGACAAGCTCGGGGTAAGCGTTTTTGTTTTCGCCAATAACCGTATCGCAAAGCTCACTCAAGAAAGGATGATTTATATTAAGCAGCTTGCCGTGTCTCGCGGCGCGGCGCAACAGACGGCGAAGAACATATCCTCTACCCTCGTTAGACGGCATAACACCGTCAGAAATCATAAAGGTGGTCGAACGGATATGGTCGGTTATAATGCGCATCGAAACATCGGTTTTTTCATTGGTTTTATACTGAATGCCCGCAATTTCGGAAAGATGCTTCATTATATTTTGTATGGTATCAACCTCGAAAAGATTATCGACATCTTGGAAAATGCAGGCAAGTCTTTCAAGACCCATACCTGTGTCGATGTTTTTGGTTTTAAGCTCGGTATAAGTACCGTCGCCCATATTGTTATACTGCGAAAAAACATTGTTCCAAATTTCCATATAACGGTCACAGTCACAACCGGGCTTGCAATCGGGCGAGCCGCAACCGAATTTTTCGCCGCGGTCGAAATATATTTCAGAGCAGGGACCGCAGGGACCTGTACCGTGTTCCCAGAAATTATCCTCTTTACCGAGCTTTACAATACGCTCCTCTGGAACACCGATAACATCGCGCCAAATCGCATATGCCTCATCATCACTTTCATAAACCGAGGGCCACAAAAGATTTTCGGGAATACCTAGGCAGTCGGTCAAAAATTCCCAAGCCCACGGAATTGCCTGATCTTTAAAATAATCGCCGAAAGAAAAGTTGCCCAGCATTTCAAAATAAGTACCGTGACGCGCGGTTTTGCCGACCCTTTCAAGGTCGGGTGTGCGAATACACTTTTGACAAGTGGTTACACGGTGACAGGGCGGCTCTTCTTCGCCTGTAAAATATTTTTTAAGAGGTGCCATACCGGAGTTTATAAGCAACAGCGACCTATCGTTTATAGGTACAAGCGGAAAGCTGGGCAACCGCAGGTGACCCTTGCTTTCGAAAAAGCATAAATATTTTTCACGCAAATCGTTAAGGGATATCCATTCCATAGCTAACATTCCTACTTTTATAAAATTTCTATACAATTATATATTTTTTTGCGGCAAATGTCAATATTTACAGCGGCTTTTCGTCGCGAATAGCGTGCGAAACCTTATATATATCGCCGCCGCCCATTGTTATTACCAAATCGCCCTTGTCGGCAATTTCGAAAATAGCCTTTTCGGCATCTTTAAAAGAG
>CAZIEH010000085.1:0-6933 GCA_964538695.1 uncultured Eubacterium sp.
TTTTTACGGCAACCGCATTGTTATGTTTGCGCCGCTTTATCTTTCCAACTACTGCGTAAACGGTTGCGTGTACTGCCCATATCATATGAAAAACAAGCATATCGCGCGCAAAAAGCTTACCCAAGACGAGGTTCGTCGCGAGGTTATCGCGTTGCAGGATATGGGTCACAAGCGCCTTGCGATAGAGGCAGGCGAAGACCCGAAAAACAACCCGATTGAGTATATTTTAGAGTGCATTAAAACCATATATTCGGTTCACCACAAAAACGGTGACATTCGCCGCGTTAATGTAAATATTGCCGCGACTACCGTTGAAAATTATCGCAAGCTGAAAGAAGCGGGCATCGGAACATACATACTTTTTCAGGAAACCTATAACAAGGAAAGCTACTTACAGCTTCACCCGACAGGTCCAAAGCACGACTACGACTATCATACCGAGGCTATGGATCGCGCTATGGAGGGTGGCATAGATGATGTCGGTCTTGGTGTGCTTTTCGGTCTTGAGGGCTATAAATACGAGTTTGCAGGTCTTATGATGCACGCCGAGCATTTAGAGGCTGTTCACGGTGTCGGCCCCCACACGATAAGTGTACCGCGCGTTAAGCGCGCCGACGATATCGACCCCGATGTTTTCGACAACAGCCTGTCAGACGAGCTTTTTGCAAAGGTTATTGCCTGCATACGCATTGCTGTACCCTACACGGGTATGATTATTTCCACACGCGAAAGCGAGGCGGTTCGCGGCAAGGTGCTTGACTACGGTGTTTCGCAGATAAGCGGTGCTTCGCGCACATCGGTCGGCGGATATACCGAGGAGGAACGACCACACGATTCCGAGCAGTTTGATGTATCAGACCAGCGCACCCTCGACGAGGTTGTAAAGTGGCTTATGCAAAAAGAGCATATTCCGTCATTCTGCACCGCCTGCTACCGCGAGGGCAGAACAGGCGACCGTTTTATGAGTCTTTGCAAAAACGGACAGATACTCAACTGCTGTCACCCGAACGCACTTATGACCCTTACCGAGTATCTTATAGACTATGCAAGCGACGAAACACGCCGAGTCGGTTTCGACCTTATTGAAAAAGAGCTTGAAAAAATCCCGACAGAAAAGGTACGCAAAATCGCAAAAGAAAATATTGAGGCTATAAAATCCTCAAACCGTCGCGATTTCAGATTTTAGGGGTGCAAGCTTATGAGTCTTAACAACACACCGTCGGGCGAAAGGGTACACATCGGCTTTTTCGGACTGCGAAATGCAGGTAAATCAAGCGTGGTAAACGCAGTAACGGCGCAAAAGCTTTCGGTTGTATCCGACACGCTCGGCACAACCACCGACCCCGTTAAAAAGGCTATGGAGCTGTTGCCCATAGGCGCAGTTGTGATTGTCGACACCCCGGGTATAGATGATGTCGGCGAGCTTGGCGAGCAACGCGTTAAACGCGCAATAGACACGCTTTCCTCGACCGATATTGCCGTGCTTGTTACCGAAAGCTTGGGCGAGCTTGCACAAGCCGAGCAACAGCTATGCTCACTTTTCGAAAAGAAAAATATACCGTATATTATTGCGGTCAACAAGGTGGATATGCTTGACGAAGTGCCGAACGATGACGAAAAGCGCGTTTACATAAGTGCAAAAAACGGCACAGGCATTTCGTCGCTCAAAGACCGCATAGCCGCCCTTTCAGGCAAGGGTGAATCGGAAAGAAAGCTGCTTGGCGATATAATATCCGCCGACGATTTAATTGTGCTTGTAACCCCGATAGATGCATCTGCACCAAAGGGCAGACTTATTTTGCCGCAACAGCAAATGATACGCGAAATTTTGGATAACCACGCCCTAACGGTTGTGGTTGCACCAGAACAGCTTGAAAAAGCACTGCAAATACTAAACCGAAAGCCGCACTTGGTAATAACCGATTCACAGGCATTCGGCGCGGTTTCGAAAATCGTACCGGACGATATTATGCTAACCTCTTTTTCGATACTTTTCGCACGGTATAAGGGTGAGCTTTCAGCCGCGGTTGAGGGCGCGGCGGCACTTAAACATCTTAAAGACGGCGACCGCGTTTTAATTTCCGAGGGCTGTACCCATCACCGCCAATGCGGCGATATCGGCACGGTAAAGCTACCGAAATGGATAAGCGAATATTGCAAAAAAGAGCTTATTTTCGATTTTACATCGGGTGGCGACTTCCCAGACGATCTTTCGAAATACGCGGTAATAGTTCACTGCGGTGCCTGTATGCTTAACCGCCGCGAAATGCTGTCGCGCGCCGCTTTTGCAAAGCAGAACGGTGTGCCTATGACAAACTACGGTATCGCAATTGCCGAAATACACGGCATACTTGCGCGTTCGTTATCGCCGTTCCCGACCGTTGCAAAACTGCTTTAAAGCATAACCGAACACGGCTTTTCGTAAAAAAATACAAATGACAAACCCCGCGCCGAAACGGCACGGGGTTTTGTTATGGTGGCACAAATGTGTCACGCGCAGTATTTATTTAAGATTGTTTTTGAGAATTTCAAGCTGTTCGCGAAGCTGTGTGGGCAGCTTATCGCCGAATTTCTTGTAATGCTCTTCAATTTCGGAAGCTTCCTGAGTCCAAACATCCTTGTCGACTTTAAGAATATCTTTAAGTGTTTCGATATCCATATCAAGGTCGGTAAGGTCGATATCCTCTGCTTTCGGAACATAGCCGATAGCGGTAAGCTCTGCATCTGCCTTGCCCTCGCAACGGTCGATAATCCAGTTGATTACGCGGCAGTTGTCGCCAAAGCCCGGCCAAATAAAGTTGCCGTCGTCATCGGTACGGAACCAGTTGACATTAAAGATTTTCGGAGCTTTGTCGCCGAGCTTTTCGCCCATCTCAAGCCAGTGTGCGAAGTACTCGCCCATATTGTAGCCGCAGAAAGGAAGCATAGCCATCGGGTCGCGACGAACAACGCCGACTGCACCTGCGGCGGCAGCTGTTGTTTCAGATGCCATTGCCGAGCCGATAAATACGCCGTTGACCCAATCTCTTGATTGATAAACCAGCGGTGCGCACTTTGCACGACGACCGCCGAAGATGATTGCGGAAATCGGCACGCCCTCGCCCTTATCGAACTCGTCTGAAATGCAGGGGCAGTTTACGGCAGGTGCGGTGAAACGAGAGTTGGGATGTGCGGCATAGGTAGATTTATCTGCTTTGTCGAATTTCGATGCATCCCACTTGTCGCCGCGCCAGTCGATTGCGTTCTGCGGCAGGTCTTTGTTAAGACCCTCCCACCAAACGGTGTTGTCGTCAAGGTTAAGCGCAACATTGGTGAAAATAGTATTCTTCTTGGTTGAAGCAAGTGCGTTGTAGTTGGATTTTTCGTTTGTACCAGGTGCAACGCCGAAGAAACCGTTTTCGGGGTTAATGGCATAAAGTCTGCCGTCTTTGCCGATTCGCATCCAAGCAATATCGTCACCGACAGTCCAAACCTTGTAGCCCTTTTTCTTTAAATATTCGGGCGGAATCATCATAGCAAGGTTGGTTTTACCGCAAGCCGACGGGAACGCGGCGGCGACATAGTGAACCTCGCCCTTCGGGTTCTGGATACCGAGAATAAGCATATGCTCTGCCATCCAGCCCTCTTTCCAGCCTTGGTAAGATGCGATACGCAATGCAAAGCATTTTTTGCCCAACAAAACATTACCGCCGTATGCCGAGTTTACCGAAATTATGGTGTTATCCTCGGGGAACTGACAGATGTAACGGTTTTCGGGGTCGACATCGCACTTTGCGTGCAAGCCGCGTACCCAGTCGTTGCTGTCGCCGAGAACATCTAAAACCTTCTTGCCGACACGGGTCATAATAGCCATATTGAGAACAACATAGATAGAATCGGTAACCTCAATACCTGCTTTTGCAAGTGGCGAGCCGATCGGGCCCATAGAATAGGGAATGATATACATTGTTCTGCCTGCGTAAGTACCGCGAGCGATGTTGTAAAGCTTTTTGTACATCTCCTCGGGTGCGCACCAGTTGTTTGTGGGGCCTGCATCTTCCTTGTTTGTTGTGCAAATGAAGGTGCGGTCTTCAACACGGGCAACATCATTCGGCTTTGTTCTGTGCAAATAGCAGCCGGGAAGCTTCTCCTCGTTAAGCTTTATCATTTCGCCGGACTCCACAGCCTCACGACGAAGTGCATCGAGCTGTTCCTCGCTACCGTCAATCCAAACAACCTCATCGGGTGTTACGAGTGCCTTAACCTCGTCAAGCCACTTCAAAACGGTCTTGTTTTGTGTCATAACAAAATCTCCTTTACATTTGTTACCATACTGCATTTTATCCCAGTATGTATACAACTATATTATACGCAGTTTCTCGCCCGTTTTCAAGAGTTTTATTTCATTTTTGATAAATTATTAACATATTTTTCTATTGCTTTACTTTTGCAAAGTTTCGTGATATACTTGTTTTGTGAAAACAGACAGTGAAAGGACTCTTGCGTATGTCACAGCACCTTTTTTTCGATATGGACGGTACACTCATTGACTCTATGTACTTTTGGAACAACCTGAAGCTTGAAATGCTTGAGTCTTACTATCGCCGCACAGGCGTGCGAATAAATGCCGATGATGAGGATAATTCAAAGCTTGAAAGTATGTCAACCAAGCAAGCGGTAAATTATTTTAACGCGAAATACGGCTGTTCGCTTTCTAACGATTTGGATATAAAAAAGCCGCTTTCCGATTTTTACACAACTCGTTGCAAAGCGAAAGACGGTGTTAAAGAGGCACTTGAATTTTTTAAAAGCCGCGGCATAAAAATGGCGGTTATGACTGCAACGCCCCGTTCAGCCGCAAAAGCCGCACTTGAAAAGCAGGGCTTTTCGGAATATTTTGATTTTATTATTACACCCGAGGATGCAAAGGGCGGTAAATTTCGCAAGGGCATATACTACAAGGCGTGTTTAAAATCGCGCTGTCTGCCGAAAAACGCGGTGCTTATAGACGATGCGGCATACGCCATAAAAACCGCCAAGCGTGTCGGCTATCGCGCTGTCGCGGTTTACGACCAATATCGCCGCGACCCTGCAATGCAGCTCGGCGACCTTGCTTTTAACGATTTTTATCAGCTTAAACAACATTTCGAAAAATACGGTAAATTTTAAAGGGGTGCTTTTATGGCTTTACTTGCACTTGTCTTTATGACAGCGGCGGCACTGTTCTTTTTGCTTTGCTATGCCTATTTTCGTGTTTCCTGTATTCGCGGAAAATCTGCCGAAAAAGCCGACGGAAAGGTTGACAAGAATTCTCCGTTAAGCCATTACGAGGAACGGGTTAAAGAGTGCAAGGCTCGTGCCGAGTCGCTTGATTTTCAAGAGGTTTCGGTCACATCGCACGACGGCTTGACTTTAAAAGGTTCTTTATACGAAAGCGGCAGTGACCGTGTTGCAATACTGCTACACTCTCACCATTCGTCGGCGATAAATGATTTTTCTTTGCTTATTCCGTTTTTGAAAGAGTCGGGGTACAGTGTGCTTGCAGTGGATATGCGCGCGCACCGCAAAAGCGACGGAAGATACATAACCTACGGCATAGAGGAACAAAACGACTGTGCCAACTGGGTGGATTTTTGCATTTCAAAATTCGGTGCTGAGGTGAAAATCGCATTTATCGGGTGCGGTATCGGCGCAAACGCCGCGCTGTTCGCCACGGGGCGTGATATAAAAGAAAATGTCCGTGCGGTAATCGCTACCGAGTGCTTTACCTCGGGCTATGATGTTATTGCCCTGCGCACCAAAGCCTCGCTGCCGTTTGTCGGCTCTGCCGTAATGGCAACGCTAAACTGCTTTTGCAGGGTTTTCGGCGGTTTCGATTTAAAAGACGAAAACACACAAATCGCTTTAAAAACCAGCCAAACTCCAACACTTTTCATTCACGGCACGCGCGACAGGATAACGCCCTGCGAAATGACACTGCGTTCGTTTGCGGCATCGGCGGCGCCTAAAGAGCTTTTAACAGTTTCGGGCGCACGGCACGGTACCTGCGCATTTGCCGATGAAACGCTTTATCTTGCAAAAATAAAAGATTTTTTAAATAAATACATATAAATTCTTGGAAACAGGAAAGGAGAATATTTATGAAAATATTGTTTTTAGGTACAGGAGCCGCAGATTGGCCGCAGAAGCGTGAGGAGGGAATGGCGGAATTTCGCCGTCTTTCGTCGGCTATAATCGACCGTTCACTGCTTATTGATCCGGGTCCGCAGGTGATTGATGCGCTTGAAGAGCAGGGCATAGCCCTCGGCGATGTTAAGTACATCATCAATACTCATCCGCACGGCGACCACTATAACGAAAACACACGCAAGACTCTTGAAGAAAACGGCGCGGTTTTTGTTGATATGTGCGACGGAGACGAAAAGCAACTTGGCAAATACACCGTTTATGCGTACGGCGGCAACCACTCTACGGTGAACAAGGTTGTGCATTTCATCGTTACCGACGGCAACAGCGCACTTTTCTACGGTCTTGACGGCGCATGGCTTATGTACAACGAGGTCGCCGGCATTATGGCACACAAGCCCTCGCTTGCGGTTCTTGATGCAACAATCGGCGATATCGACGGCGACTACCGCATTTTCGAACACAACAACTTAAATATGGTTCTCGAAATGAAGAAAACCTTAAAGCCGTATGTCGGCAAGTTCTGTATCAGCCATATGGCAAGAACCTTGCATACCGACCACAAAACCCTTTCCGACAGAATGGCAAAGGAAGATGTTATCACTGCTTGCGACGGCTTGGAACTTGAGTTTTAAAAATTGAGCCTTCGGCGTTTAAGCCTTGATAGCTTGCTATGAATACAAAAAACCTGTTGACAAAAGTCGACAGGTTTTTTGGTACGGATATTCATAACCAACCTAATAAAATGCTATAAATCCGGTGCGAATA
>CAZIEH010000086.1:0-6915 GCA_964538695.1 uncultured Eubacterium sp.
GCTTGGTATAGACGATATCTGCGACCGTTATTTTTACAATTCGACAGGTGTTTCGGTTGCGCTTATCGTATTCGGTATAGTTTTCATAATTATCGAGAGCATAAACAAAAACCGCGAGCCGAAAATAAATAGCCTTGACGATATCACCTTCAAGCTTGCCGTTTATATCGGTATTTTTCAACTGCTTGCCGCCGCTTTCCCGGGCACAAGCCGTTCGGGTGCTACCATAATCGGCGCACTTATTCTCGGGGTTTCGCGAACCGCCGCGTCGGAATTTACATTTATTCTTGCAATACCCGCAATGCTAGGTGCAAGCCTTTTAGAGCTAAAGGACTTTGTTTCACTCGGAATACATATGGGTGGCAATGAAATTGCGGTGCTTGTAACGGGAATTTTGGTATCCTTTATTGTTTCGATAGTAGTTATAAAATTCCTAATGAGCTATATTAAAAAGCACGATTTCAAGGTGTTCGGTGTTTACAGAATTATTCTCGGTGCGGCAATTCTTGCCTACACCGCGATTGCGGCATTGGTTTAAAGGTATTGTGGGGGTGCGGTTTCGCGCCCCCTTTTTGCATAGGTTTACAAATTCGGCAAAATGGTGTATAATGCGTTTAGTATATTATCGGAGGTGATAGCTTGCCTAAGCTTGAGTTGTTTTATTTCAGCGTGGTACGCTTTATTCTGCCAGTAATTGTGATGCTGTTTATCGCGATAGGGCTGAAAAACATTTTACATAAATTAAAGCGCAAGACACTTGCACGCCTCGCCGTGGAAAGCTATCACGATATCACCGAAATTAAAAGTGCCGAAAGCATTATAGGCAGTGGCTTGCTATGCGATGTGCGCCTTAAAGCGGACAGCGTGCAAAAGCAACACGCACTGTTACAGCTTACCGACCACGGCTTTAAAATATCACCCGTATCGCAGGACAACAAGGTTTTTGTAAACAACTATCTTGTTGAGGGCGAGGCTTATTTGGAATCGGGCGATAAAATTCGCATAGGCTCGACAACTATGCAAATCGCGGTCAACCCCGCAATCAACCGCGCCGCCACCGTAAAGGCGGACAAGTCCGCAAGGCAGTGCCGTATATGCAGTACCCTGCTTTTAACGCTTATGCAGCTTTTGTGCTGTTTTTCGTATGTTTTGCACACTCCCGAAGCCGC
This sequence comes from uncultured Eubacterium sp., assembly GCA_964538695.1. Lineage (GTDB taxonomy): Bacteria > Bacillota > Clostridia > Oscillospirales > Acutalibacteraceae > UMGS1532. The sequence goes on from CAZIEH010000086.1 coordinate 1,170, forward strand.
ACTTAAAACCGTCGGCGTTTTCGGCGGTATGATGGCTTTTCAATGGATATATCTTGCCATACGCAGTTTTAATACCGATGTCGGTGTGGAAATAACAGCATTTTTTCTGACAACGGTGGGCTTTTGCCTGTCGGCAGGTGTAGACCCGAACTCTATTGTGAAAAAGGCGGCATTTTTCGTCGTGGGTATGGTGCTGTTTTTGCTTTTAAGCCTGATTCTTTCGCACCCAAAGGCTGTCGAAAGCCTGCAAATTCCTGCGGCTGTTTTCGGCTTTTTACTGCTTATTTTCAATGTTTTGTTCGGCATTACCCTTTTCGGCTCGCAAAACTGGATAAGCATCGGCGGTGTAATATCCTTTCAGCCGTCTGAATTTGTAAAGGTTATTATGATTTTTATAAGTGCCTGCGCGCTTGATAAAATGTTACAGCTTAAAAGCATTGTTTCATTCCTCGGCTTTGTTTTTATCTGTCTTTTGGCGCTTGCCTATATTCGCGATTTCGGCACTGCCGCAGTCTATTTTGTAACTATGCTTATAATACTTTGTCTTAGAATGTGCGACATAAAAATCGTTGCCGCGCTTTCGTTTGCCGCGATTTTGGGCTGCACGGTTATAATTAAACTGTTGCCCTATGTTTCGGCGCGCTTTGCGACATATCGGCACGCGTGGGAATATGCAAGCTCGGGCGGTTATCAGCAAACACGGACAATGGTTGCGGTAGCCTCGGGCGGCTTGTTCGGGCTTGGCCCCGCAAACGGCAATCTGAAATACATACCTGCGGCAGATACCGACTTGGTTTTCGGTATGATTGCCGAAGAATTCGGGCTTATTTTTGCCATTTGCACCGTGCTTTGCTTTGTGCTTATGGTCATTTATGCGGCCATCTGCATACCGCGCACACGCTCGGTCTACTATGCCGTTACGGGCGGCGCCGCCACCTGTATTTTCCTGTTACAGGCGGCACTTAACCTGTTCGGCTCTGTCGATATTTTACCGCTTACGGGTGTTACTATGCCGTTTATAAGCAACGGCGGCTCGTCTATACTAAGCTCGTGGATGCTTCTGGCGTTTCTTAAAGTAAGCGGATCGAAAATAGTTACACTCGGTGCAAAGGGGGCTAAATAATGAAACGCATTTCATTGCGTGCAGGCGTGCTGTTTGCCGCCGCAGGTCTGTTTATACTGGGTCTTGCGGTTTTTGTTATGTTTTATGTTGCAAACGCAACCGATTGGGCAATGTACAGCGGCAACACCCACCTTTACACAAACGGTGTTTTTACGGGCGGCGGCGAAATAACCGACCGCAACGGCACTGTGCTTGCAAAAACCGAAAACGGCAAGCGAATTTTCAATGCCGATTCCGAAATACGCCTTTCAACACTGCACACCGTGGGCGATGCAAACGGCTTTATCAGCACCGGTGCGCACACAGCGTTCAGAAAACAGCTTTCGGGTTATAATTTTATAACGGGTCTGTTCTCGGCAAACGGCGGCTACAATGACCTGAAACTTACCATAGATACCGATGTTTCCGCCGCGGCATACCGCGCACTCGGAAGCTACTATGGCACGGTGGGGCTGTACAACTACAAAACAGGCGAGGTGCTGTGTATGGTCAGCACCCCGACATACGATGTCAACAGCGAAAAAGACACCGAAAAGGCAAAAAACGGCGATTACGAGGGCGTTTTTATGAACCGCTTTATATCCTCTGTCTATGCGCCCGGTTCTACCTTTAAAATAATAACCGCCGCCGCGGCTATTGATGCCTACGACGACGCGTACGAAAGAACATATAACTGCCAAGGCGGCTGTGATATTGAGGGTGAAACCGTAAAATGCACAGGCTGGCACAACGATATTTCGCTGAAACAGGCTTTTGCCGTGTCTTGCAACAGCTACTTTTCACAGCTTGCAGTCGACCTCGGCAAAGAAAAAATGACAAAATATGCCGAAAAGTTCGGCTTTAACAAAAAATTCGATATTGACGGTATCGAGGCAGCGCGTTCGGACTACAATGTCGACACGGCGCGGCAAATAGAGCTGGGCTGGTCGGGTATAGGTCAGTATAACGATATGCAAAACCCGTTGCAGTATCTAACCGCGGTGGGCGCAATTGCGAACGGCGGAACAGCTGTAAAGCCATACCTTATCGACAGCGTGAAAAATTCCTCGGGCATAACCGTAAAGCGCGGAAGTGCCAAAAAGGGCATTACCGTGTGCAGTGGTGACACCGCGGAAAAGCTGGAAAAGCTTATGAAAGGTGCGGTAAAAATAACCTACGGTGACAGCTTTTTCGGCGACCTTGATGTCTGCGGCAAAACGGGTACGGCAGAGGTTGACGGCAGAACGCCGCACGCCGAGTTCGTTGGCTTTTGCCGCGACGAAGAATATCCATTTGCCTTTGTGGTCGTGGTAGAAGAGGGCGGTAGCGGCAATTACATTGCAAAATCCGTCGCTAACCAAGTTTTACAAGCGGCTAAAAAAAGCTACGACAATAACTGACAAAAAACCACCTGAAGCTTTCGGCTTTTCAGGTGGTTTAATATTTTGCTATACTGATATTTATGCTTTTCTGCTTTTGATTATCATTACCAAAATACTGCCGATTATGGGGAATACGGCGCAAACAAGCATACCTGTTTGAAGACCGCTGTTGTCAGCCACAATTCCAAGTAGCTGGGGTGCGACCGACGCGCCCAAGTCGCCGCCTGCCGCCATAAGCGCATACAGCGCGACACCTGCCGAGGTAATGCGTTCCTCCATTAAAATAAGCGTACCGGGCCACAGCATTGCGGTAAAAACGCCTGTCAAAACGCAAGCGATAAGTGCAGGCACGGTGTGGGTTGACAAGCCCGCAACAAGGTAGCAAGCCGCCGCACCGAGCATGCCGACAAGCAGTACGGTGCTTATATTTTTACCGAATTTCGAATATAAAATTCGGGTTATGCCAAGCAGTATGGCAAAAAGTGCCATACCGATGATATCGCCGATAGATTTATCTATATGCAGTTGCGCCTCGACATAGCTTGAAATCCAGTTAGACATTGCGTTTTCCGCACAGCTGCCGAAGAAAATGCACCCGACACACAGTGCAACGGTTATTACCCTTTTGCGTGTAAGCGGTACACGCTCGGACTGCTCTTGCGAATTCATATCGGGCATAGGCGAAATTGCAAACATTACGGCGGCGATAATCGGCAAAAACGCGAAAAACATTGTAAGGTACATCCAATACTCTGCGCCGATAAATCTAATAAATGCCGATCCGATGATTACAACAGTGAACACGCCGAAAGCGTAAAGCGAGTGCAGTGCGCTCATATCGCGTTGCGGATTATCCGACGGCAATGCGGCGATTGTGGGACTTAACAAAACCTCGGACAAGCCTGCGGATATGGAAAAAAGCACCGTGCCGATAACAAGTCCCAAATATACCGCGTTCGGAAATAATACCGGTGAAAGCGCGTAAATAAGCAAGCCAAATGCGGTTATAAGCGGCATAACCTTTACCGTAAACGGTATATTAAACTTTTTCGAAAATACCGAAAAAACAAGGTCAATTGCAAGCTGTGTACAAAAGTTTATAAGCACAAGTGTGCCGAGTAATGTCCACGACACACCGTACATATTGTGAAATGTAACAAACAACAGCGGCGGCAGACAAAACACCGACGACATTGTGAAATACGCCGTATAGCAGGCAAGCTTTGTTCTTTTGTAATTCATAAAAAATTCTCCCTATAAAACGGCAGTCCGCTGCGGTGGACTGCCGTTTCAAACACTATATTTCGCAGGTGTTTACAGTTCTCGGGAACGGCAAAACATCGCGAATATTGCCTATACCCGTCAGGTACATTACGCAACGCTCGAAGCCGAGACCGAAGCCTGCGTGGCGTGCAGAGCCGTAACGGCGCAGGTCAAGGTAAAAACCGTAATCCTCTTTATTAAGTCCCAGCTCGTCCATACGGGCGGTAAGCTTTTCAATATCATCCTCACGCTGACTGCCGCCGATAATCTCGCCGATACCGGGGACAAGGCAATCCATTGCGGCAACCGTTTTACCGTCTGGATTAAGCTTCATATAAAATGCCTTAATTTCTTTTGGATAATCGGTAACGAAAACGGGGCGTTTGAAAATGACCTCGGTCAAATAACGCTCATGCTCGGTTTGCAAATCGCAACCCCAAAAAACCTTGTAGTCAAATTCATCATTATGCTTTTCAAGCTCTTTTATAGCATCTGTATATGTTATTCTGCCGAACTCGGAATTAACGACATGGTTAAGGCGCTCAATAAGACCTTTATCGACAAAGCTGTTAAAGAACTGCATCTCCTCGGGGGCGTTTTCAAGAACATAGCTTATAACATATTTCAGCATATCCTCGGCAAGCGCCATATTGTCGTCGTTATCGGCAAATGCGATTTCAGGCTCTATCATCCAAAACTCTGCCGCGTGACGAGTGGTATTTGAATTTTCGGCGCGGAATGTAGGACCGAAGGTATAGATATTACGAAACGCCATTGCAAAGGTTTCGCCGTTAAGCTGACCGCTTACGGTGAGGTTGGTGGGTTTCGAAAAGAAATCCTGCTTATAATCGACAGTGCCGTCCTCGTTACGGGGCGGATTTTCGGGGTCAAGCGTTGTTACGCGGAACATTTCGCCAGCACCCTCGCAATCGCTGCCTGTAATTATCGGGGTGTGAACATATATAAAGCTGCGCTCTTGGAAAAAACGATGAATTGCATATGCCGCAAGACTTCTTACACGGAATACCGCCTGAAATGTATTAGTACGCGGACGAAGATGCGTAATACCGCGCAGGTATTCAAGTGTATGACGCTTTTTCTGCAAGGGATAGTCGGGGGTAGATGCACCCTCAACCGTTACCTCGGTAGCGTGAAGCTCAAAAGGCTGTTTTGCATCGGGTGTTAAGATAAGGTTACCCTTTACAATAACGGCAGTACCGACATTAAGCTTTGAAACAGCCGCAAAATTCGACAGCTTATCGTCATAAACCACTTGCAACGGTGTAAAATATGTGCCGTCGCTTAAAACAATAAAGCCGAAGTTTTTAGATGCGCGAACCGAGCGTACCCAACCGCAAACCTCAAGCTCTTTGCCTGTAAATGCCTCGGGATTTTTGTCGATTTCGCGTAAAGTTATGATGTTCATAAAAAATAACACGACCTTGAAAAGTATTATATACCGCTATTATATCATAGTGTTTGTATAATTTCCACTGTTTTTTAATGTCGTGCGGCTATTTTTTTCGCGATAATAAAAAAATATAAAAAAATTGTTGACAAATCAAATATGCTGTGATAAGATAATACCAACCTATTTGATAGGTAATTGCTTACGAGAGGAGTTACAGGCTATGAAAAACACATTCACTTCTGCTTTTATAATGTGTCGTATGTGCAACCGTTATGGTATGCGCCTTGTTCGTCGTGCGAATTTCTTGCCTGTACCCCGTTAAATGCTAAGCCTTTCTTAAATTTTAGGTTTATAAAGTATTTTTACCGGTAGCTTGTAAGAAATTTCGTTTCTGTACAGCTATCGGTTATTTTTTTGAAGGGATGATGTCAATGAAAAACTATTTCGAAGCCCTTGTTCGTGCCAACTTTAGGTTCGGACGAATGTGATGCCTCGACTTTTTTTAAAAATATACTATCTTAAAAAAATATTTAAAAAACGAAAGGTTGACTTTAAAATGAAAAAAATTATTTCGGCATTACTTACGGC
>CAZIEH010000087.1:0-6773 GCA_964538695.1 uncultured Eubacterium sp.
ACGCCATACATTTGCCAATGGCATTGCAAAATGCCTGCGTGTCGGAATTACCGTGCGCTTTAAACACGGGTTTTTTAACGCCGATAATGGGTGCGCAACCGATTTCACGGTAATCCATAAGATTTTTGATTTCGCGAAGCTGTGGCATAACAAGTGCCGCCGACAGCTTGGTTTTAAGTGACGAACCGAAAGCTTTTTTCAAAAGTCCCATCATAGACATCGCAGTGCCTTCCATAGATTTTAAGCAGATATTTCCCGAAAAGCCGTCGGCAACCGCAACATCGCAAACGCCGTTCATAAGCTCGCGTGCCTCAACATTGCCGATAAAATTAAGCTGTGACTGTTCAAGCAACTTATAGGCTTGCAACTGCAAATCGCCGCCCTTTGAGTCCTCTGTTCCGATATTAAGCAACGCGACCCTCGGGTTCTCTATACCCAAAACATAGCGAACATAAAGCGATGCCATTACGCCGAACTGCTGTAACATTTCGGGGCGACAGTCTGCATTTGCGCCCTCGTCCATAAGAAAGAATTTTTTGCCAGTAACAGTGGGAATTTCAGAGCCGAACGCAACGCGTTTTATGCCCTTTATACGCTTTACCAAAAAGGTACTGCCCACAACAAGCGCACCCGTACTGCCTGCCGAAATAAAGCCGTCACCGCGACCCTCAGCCAAGGCTTTAAGTCCTACCGCCATAGATGAATCGGCTTTTGCCTTTAATACCGCCTTGGGGTCGTCGTGCATTGTAACGACAGAGTCGGAATGTATTATATCCATTTTTGAAATATCGATACCGTTTTCGGCGGCAGAGGCTTTTATTGCGTTTTCGTCACCGACAAGCGTTATTTCAACGCCGTATTTTTTGACAGCGGCGGCACAACCCTCAATTATGGCTTTCGGCGCGTTATCTCCGCCGAAGGCATCTGCAATAATTCTCATACAATCACCCTTTTACATTTTCACTGTACCAATCCAATGCGCGTTGCGCAAGTGCAGTGTATCTTTCACGCTTATCGCGTATTTTTTCTTCAAGCGGCGGCAAAACGCCGAAATTAGCCCCCATAGGCTGAAAATTCGTTACACTTTCGTCGCTGATGTATCCGCTTAATGCACCGAGCATTGTAAAGCTTGGATATTTAAGCGGCTTTTCATCGTTAAGCCTTGCCGCGACAGCCCTTGCGGCGATAATTCCGCTTGCGGCTGACTCCATATACCCCTCTACACCGCTTAACTGTCCGCAAAAATAAATATTTTCGTCCGTGCGCAGTGAGAAATCGGAATTTAAAAGCTTTGGACTGTTTATAAACGAGTTGCGGTGCATAACACCGTAGCGTACAAACTCGGCATTTTCAAGACCCGGTATCATTGAAAAAACGCGCTTTTGCTCGCCGAATTTCAAGTTTGTCTGAAATCCCACAAGGTTATAAAGGGTACCCTTGTCATTTTCGGCGCGCAGCTGTACCACCGCCCATGGTCTGTGCCCCGTGTTCGGGTCGGTAAGACCCACTGGCTTCATAGGTCCGAAGCGTGCCGCATCCAAACCGCGGCGAGCCAAAACCTCAATCGGCATACAGCCCTCGTAAACCTTAGGTGCAACATCAAACCCGTGCAGAGGTGCGCCATCTGCCGCAATAAGCTCGGTATGAAACGCCTCGTACTCGACACGGCTGAACGGACAATTTATATAATCATCGTCACCGCGACCGTAGCGTGATGCGCGAAAGGCGCGGTCGAAATTTATGCTTTCAGCCGTTACGATAGGCGCGGCGGCATCGTAGAAATTCAAATACTCACTGCCGCAAATACGCTTAATATCCTCTGCCAATGCGCCGTCGGTAAGCGGTCCCGTTGCGACAATTGTAATTTCACCTTGCGGTATTTCGGTAATTTCCTCGTTTACAACTGTTATATTTTTATGCGACTTTATCTGCTCTGTAACGGTGGCGGAAAAAACATTTCTGTCCACCGCAAGCGCACCGCCCGCAGGAACACTGCAACCGTCAGCCGCTTTTAAAAGCAAAGAGCCTAAAAGGCGCATTTCCTGCTTTAAAAGACCTGCCGCAGATGCGGTGCGGTTTGCTTTAAGCGAGTTAGAGCAAACAAGCTCGGCAAACAAATCGCTGCCGTGTGCAGGCGAACGGCGTTTCGGCTTCATTTCATAAAGCTTTACCGCAATTCCCGACTCGGCAAGTTGCCAAGCCGCCTCGCATCCTGCAAGACCTGCGCCGATAACATTAACCTGTTTCATTACTTCTCCGTCTTTTTCTTTTTTGTTTCTTTCTTTTGGCGTGTCGGACATTCGTTATTCATACAGAATTTTCTGCCCTTGTAGCCGCTTATGATATACGAACCACATTCTGCACAGGTTTCGCCTGTGGGAATACCCGGTGCGGCAAAATCACACTGCGGATAATTCGAACAGCCATAGAACTTTTTACCTGTCTTTTTCGATGCCCTTTTCAGCAGCTTGGAGCCGCACTTGGGACAAGGCTGTGTAACCTCATCCTCGGGCATAGGCTTGGTATTTTTACACTCGGGGTATCCGGGGCAGGCAAGAAACTTGCCGAATCTGCCGCTTTTTACCACCATATTTCTGCCGCATTTATCGCACACAACATCTGTTTCGACATCTGGCACTTTAACTCTGACACCGTTTAGAGAGTCCTCGGCAGAAGAAAGTGTTTTTTCAAAATCACCGTAAAATTCCTGCATAGTGTCGACCCAATCGCGCTGACCTGCACCTATTTCATCAAGATTTGTTTCCATTTGCGCGGTAAACTTTACATCAACAATGCTTTTGAAATACTCGCTCATTAAATCCGACACCGTTGTGCCGAGATTTGTGGGAACAAGCTGTTTCTTAACGCGCTCTATATAATTACGCCCCAAAATATTTGTAACGATAGGCGCATATGTTGACGGTCTGCCGATACCGTTCTCCTCTAAAACCTTGGTAAGAGTTGCCTCGGTATATCTTGCAGGCGGCTGTGTGAAGTGCTGATTAGGGTCAAGCGAGCGCAACTTTAAAACCTCGCCCTGCTCGATAGGCGGCAATTTATTCTCTTTTTCGCCACCATCGTCGTCACGACCCTCTTCGTAAAGCACTGTAAAGCCGTCAAAACGGACACTGTATCCCGATGCCTTAAACTGATAGCCGTTACCCTCAATATCCAGCGCAGTGGTATCCTGAACGCAAACCGCCATAAGACTTGCTATAAAACGCGACCAAATAAGTCTGTAAAGCTTTAATTGGTCGGATGTAAGTGAATCAGCAATTTTATCGGGAGATAAATCTATTGTCGACGGGCGAATTGCCTCGTGCGCGTCCTGTGCGCCAGATTTCGACTTGAAGTACCTGTCGCTCGGCGGCAGATAATTATCACCCCAGCGCGAACGAATATATGATTTTGCCGCTGCACGCGCCTCTTCGGAAATTCGCAGTGAATCGGTACGCATATAGGTTATAAGACCTATTGTACCAAGCTCGGGTATATCAACACCTTCATATAGCTGTTGTGCAACACGCATCGTGCGCTGACCCGTAAAGCCGAGGCGTCTTGCCGCCTCTTGCTGTAATGTAGAGGTTATAAACGGCGGCGCAGGCTGTTTGTTTCGTTTGCCTTTTTTCACGCCCGTAACTGTAAATTCCGCGCCCGAAAGCTGTGACAAAATATCGTTTGCCTGCTCCTCATTCGTAACCGCAAGCTTTTTTTCGCCGACTCTGCCATACAGCTTTGCCTCGAAAGTGCGGCGCGAATGTAAAAATTTTGCATCGATTGTCCAAAACTCTTGCGGAACAAACTTATTTATCTCTTTTTCACGGTCGACAATAAGCTTTAACGCGACAGATTGCACCCTGCCTGCCGAAAGACCGCTTTTTACCTTTTTCCACAAAAACGGGCTTAATTTATAGCCCACAATACGGTCAAGCACGCGGCGCGCCTGTTGTGCATTTACAAGATTTTCGTTAATTTCGTGCGGATTTTGCATACCTGCATTAACGCCCGATTTTGTTATTTCGTTAAAAGACACACGGTCGCTTTTTTTGCTGTCCAGACCGAGTATTGTCGCCAAGTGCCATGCAATAGCCTCGCCCTCTCTGTCAGGGTCGGTTGCGATGTACACATACTCGCTTTCCTCGGCGGCTTTTTTCAGCTCTTTTATAAGCTGTTTTTTGTCCGACATAATTTTATAATCAGGCTTAAAGCCGTTTTCTATATCTATACCAAGCTTAGATTTCGGTAAGTCGCGTACATGACCTACCGATGCCATAACAACATAATCCTTCCCAAGATAGTTTTGTACTGTTTTAACCTTACCGGGTGACTCAAGAATAACCAGTTTAGACATATCTTTCAACCTTTCCGCGGCAACACCGCCATTTTATTTTAGTGCATATTTACTGCCGTATATCGTTTTTATAAGCCCCATTATTTCAAGGCGAGTCAGCGCCGACAAAACACTGTTCGGCGAAAGTCCCGTTGCGGCAACCAAATCGTCAGCCGTAACGCCGTCGACATCGAGTGCCGAATACACCGCCAGCATTTCTTCACTAAGCCCTTTCGGTGGGGTATTTTGTTTCGTTTTCGGCTTTTCTGTTTTTTTGATGTTCGTTATAAGTCTGTTTTTTACATTTGGCTTTGTTTCTTTTCGCTCAACCGTTCTTTTAGTCGGTATCCCCTGACAAAGCACATACTCGCGTTTAAGCTCTTTGGCACTTACCGAATTTATATTACCTATATTTATTTCGGGATAATCGACGGTATAGTCCGCAAGTAAATCCTGCGGTGAAATAAGCGGTAACGCGCCCTCCTTTATAAGGGCATTTGTGCCGACAGCCGACTCGTCGTTCGGTCTGCCCGGAATTGCATAAACCGTTCGCCCAAACTCTGCCGCCAAATGTGCGGTTATAAGTGTGCCGCTTGCAGAGCCTGCCGAGGTAACAGCAGTGACATTTGATATGCCTGCCATTATACGGTTTCTTATATGAAACGAGCCTTTGCCGTGCGGCATAAAGCTCGGCTGAAATTCCGACACAAGCGCACCGCCGTGGGCAATAATTTTGCGGCGAAGCTCTGAGCTTGACAAAAGATAGTTACTCAGTAAACCGCCGCCTGTAACGGCAACGGGCTTTCCACCGACCGCAAGTGCGCCGTAATGCGCAAACGAGTCGCCGCCGACGGCATCACCCGAAACTATTAAAGCGCCTGCAAGCGAAAGCCGTGCCGCAAGAGAAAAGGATGCCTGCTTGCCGTAATCGTCAGCCTTGCGCGAGCCTACGACGGTAATCGCAGGTTGCGAATTAAAACGCGGTACATCGCCCATAACATAAAGTACCACGGGCGGCGCAAATATATTCCTTAAATTTTCGGGATAGCGTTCGTCGGCATAGGTTATAACCGTAATGCCGGCGTGCCTGCACTGCTCTGCGACCTTTGCCGAGTCACGCTTTGCAGAAGCTTTGCGCTTTATTTGTGCAGGTGTCAGCCCTATATTTCTAAGCTTGTTGTCGTCGAACACGAATATATCGTTAATATTTCCCACCGCGGACAAAACAGCGGCAGTGTTTGTCGCGCCGTAGCCCAGTAGCGATTGCAGATAAATATAGCTATCCATAGCTTCGCCTGTCCTTCAGTAGCTCCCAAATAAGCACCGACGCGGCGGCAGATGCATTAAGCGATTCCGCACGCCCCGACATAGGTATGGTCACACGGTGTGTGGCAACGCCGACCGTGGCATCGCTAAGCCCGTTTGCCTCGTTACCGATAAGTAAGATGCCGTTTTTAGCACGCGGCACCTGTCTGACATCCTCTGCCGTGATATTGACGACCGAGGCATACGACATTACATCGCTTTTGTTAAGGTGGTCGATTGTTTCAGTCAAATCGTCAACAATAACGACAGGCAGGCGCAACAGCGCACCCATACCTGCGCGCAACGATTTCGGCGAATAGGGGTCACAACAGCCCTTTGAAAGAATTAAGCCATCGGCACCGAAAGCCTCTGCCGAACGCGCAACCGCACCGATATTAGAGGGGTCTGCGATATTTTCAAGAGCGATGTAAAAGCCTTTTGTTAAATCGGGCAAGTATTCGGGAATTTTGTACAACGCAACAACGCCCTGCGGATTAACTGTATCCGACAGCTTTTTCATAACGCCGTCGGTAACCATACAGCACTTGGGGCAGTCGATACATATTTCCGATAACAACGGTTGGTGTAAATCGGCAAATTCTTTTGTAAAGAAAACGGTATTTGCCACATTTCCGTTTTTTGCGGCATCACCGCAAAGGCGCAAGCCCTCGGCAAAAAACAAGCCGTTCTCGCGGCGGGCTTTTGCGGAATTTTTGATTTTTACCGCAAGCTTTACGGCATTATTGTCCAAACCGCTGATTTCGATACAGTTCAAATTGCGCACCTCCCCAAATACCATACATATATATAATATACATACATTTTTGCAAAAAGTAAAGAAAATTTTTTGTTAAGAGCAAAAATAAATAAAAAAGCAACGCCCGTGTACACGAGCGTTACCATTAAAAAACTTATTTAAGTGCGGCTTTAGCCTGCTCTGTAAGGGCAGTGAAAGCTGCGGGATCGCTGATAGCGATTTCGGAAAGCATTTTGCGGTTGATTTCAACACCGGCCTTTTTAAGACCGTTCATAAATGTCGAATAGTTCATACCGTTAAGCTTTGCGGCGGCAGATATACGGGTAATCCAAAGACGACGGAAGTCGCGCTTCTTCTGTTTACGACCGATATATGCATAGT
>CAZIEH010000088.1:0-6576 GCA_964538695.1 uncultured Eubacterium sp.
AGGGTAGTTACCTGTTGTCTGAATACCGCCTGTGAGAGGGCCGTCTTGGTCAAAGCCTCTAACATCGTCACCCTGCCAGCAATGAACCGAAACGGGAACGGTTTTAAGCTTATCGATAACTGCATCGGTATCTATACCGATTTTTGCGTACTGTTCTTTTGCGGCTTCATAAGCCTTAATAATGTCACTCATTTAAAACACTCCTTAAAATCAATCATCTGCGCCGAGATTGCAAAAACGACGGTATGCATCTTCCCAAATTTCGGCATCCTCGGGTTCATATGTTTCGGTCGGGAATGAACGGGCAACGATTTCTCGTGCGTGCCACATATCCTTTGCCTCGCCGAGTGCAAGCAACTGCGCCGCCATATTGCCTATCGCCGTTGCCTCAACAGGCCCTGCGATAACGGGACGGTGAATTGCGTTACAGGTGTAGCGCATAAGCTGTTTATCCTTTGTGCCGCCGCCGAGAACGCGCAAAACAGGCAACTTGTACCCGACAACCTTTTCGCAATTTTCGATAGCAACACGGTATTTAAGCGCAAGACTTTCAAGCGCACAGCGCAAAAATTCGCCGCGTGACTGCGGGACAGGCTGTCCTGTTTCAACACAGTATTCGGCAATTTTGCCTGTCATATTACCAGGAGTCATAAATCTGTCATCATCGGGGTCGATAAGCGATTTAAGCGCAGGTGCCGCGGCAACCTCTGCATCCAAAGTTTTATAATCGGCTTTGCCGAACTTGCGCTCGAACTCGCGCTTAATTTCAGTATAAACCCAAAGACCCATAATGTTTTTCAAGAAACGGATTGTGCCGTTGTATCCGCCCTCGTTAGTGTACTGTGCATCGAAAGCAAGGTCGTTTACAACGGGTTCTTCAAGCTCGATACCGAGGAGCGACCAAGTGCCGCACGAAAGGTATGCGCACTTCTCACCTTTTTGCATAGGAACTGCAAGAACCGCACTGCCCGTGTCGTGACCGCAGACGGAAATACACTTACCCTTAATACCTGTTTCAGCTGAAATTTCAGGCAATATATCGCCCAAAATTCTGCCTGCAGGTGTAATCGGCTGTAACATTTTTGTGGGAATATTCAGCTTTTCAAGCAAATCATAATCCCAATCCTTAGTTTCAAGATTATACATCTGCGAGGTGGAAACGATTGAATATTCAGAAGACTTAACACCTGTTAAAAGGTAGTTTAAATAATCGGGTATGAAAAGCATAGTTTCAGCCTCATCAATAAGGCGTGAATACTTGTCTTTCATTGTCGCAAGCTGGAACAGAGTATTAAACTTAATAAACTGTATACCCGTGCGCTTGTAAATCTCCTCTGCCGGAATGTCGGCAAAAACCTTTTCCATTGCACCGTCAGTCATAGTATCGCGATAGTGGAACGGATTGTTTAGCAACATATCATTTTTGTCAAGCAACGCAACATCGACACCCCAAGTGTCAACGCCAATACCGTCAACCTCGGTAACGCCTGCACGGGCAATATTGTTTAAGCCCTGCTTTAATTCGTGAAATAGGCGCAAAATATCCCAATACAGGTGACCGTTTACCATAACGGGTTGGTTGTCGAAACGGTGATACTCTTCAATACTCAGCTTATCGCCGTCATATGTGCCGAGAATTGCCCTACCGCTTGTTGCACCGTAGTCGAATGTTACAAGCTTTCTTTCAGCCATCAGTCAGCTCTCCTTAATTTTTATTTGGATTTTTATAAAATATTTTTTCCCGAATTGAAATCTGTCGCTTACCAAGCTCGAAGCCAAGCAAGCAGATAGCCAATTTTACGAGAATTACACCAAGCATTACCGCAACGCCAAGCCATGAAAGGTCAGACGGCGAGTTTCCGAACACCGCAATTAAGCCATATGTGCCGTGTTTGTTATAAATAAATCCGTTAAGCAGAGGTAGGAACACCGCGTTTACAAGGCAGTATAGCGGCATTGTAAAGGGTATTTCAACCACAAGCTTTGAAAACAGCATCATAATAAGAGAAATCCAATACATGAAGCTTGAATATGCCCACATTTTTACGCCGCGGAAATCACGACCGACAGTGTTATCGGAAAGCGATTTGTTATGGCAATGCGAGCCGTAATCCCACGCTACACCGTAAAGCATAAGTGCGTAAACCGCAAGCATAAGTATTTGCGACAAAGCCTCGGGGAAAGTATCGCGTGTATAAATCGGGCTGTATATATTTGTTTCGTCATTTTCGGGAACGACAGCCTTTTCACCGTCTTTGAAATAATAGGTTTTTGCAGTTTGCTTTGTTGTGCCGTCTTCATTTACGGTGGATACCGTTTTGGTGTAGCCGATTATGCGAGGACTGCCGACCGAACGGTAAACAAAGAGAATGGACATATAAACGACAATGCCCAAAATACAAGCCATAAAAGCATTTGCGGCAATTTTTTTCGCCGCCTGCTGTACGGTTTTCGGAACATTTGAGGATTGATATTCGTTAGCCATAGCCAAAACCTCAATCGTTATAAAAAGCCTGTTCTACCGCGGCGCAAATGCAGTGGTAAATCGGCAAATGCAGTTCTTGAATTTTAAAGGTCTCACACTCAGGAACGATTAAGCAATTGTCGGCGGCAGTTTTAAGCTTTCCGCCGTCGCGACCCGTAAGACCGATAACAGATGCACCGCGCGATTTTGCAACATAGCAAGCATTTAAAACATTTTTAGAGTTACCCGAGGTGGTAATGCCAATAAGCACATCGCCCTTTTTAACATAACCAAGTGCAAGCTGTGCATAAACCATTTCAGGGTCGACATCATTTGCAAAAGCTGAAAGAATTGCTGAACCCTCGGTAAGATTTATTGCAGGCAAAGAGCCTTGCAAATTGTCAAGCATATCATCTGTAAGACCGGGGCAAGCGGCTTTCATTTCAGCGCGCTCGTCAGTCGACAACGGGCGTTTTTTCAAAAAGCCTTTCATCAGCTCGCCTACTATGTGCGAGCTGTCGCTTGCACTGCCGCCGTTACCGCAAATTAAAACCTTGCCGCCGTTTTTGTAGCAATTGATTACGGTTTCGATAGCACTTGAAATCTGCTGTTGCATACCGTCAAGCTCGGGGTATCTTTCAATAAGTTCAACTATTTTATCCATTATTATTCACCTTTCTCTTGAAGACCGTAAACTGCTGTTGTAACTGCGGCAATATCACCGAGGTTTGAATCGAGAGCAGCAGGAACAACCTCGCAAACCTTTGCCGATATGCCCAACGCCTCTTTATTTATAACCTTTTCGACGGCATCCCAAAGCAAGTTGTGCGAACGCTTGAAAATACTGCCCAAAACAATTTTTTGCGGATTAAGTATATCGATAAGAACCGAAAGACCGCGACCGAGATATTCACCGCATTTTCTGTATACCTCAATTGCGGTTTCGTCGCCTGCATCTGCGGCATCTGCAATTGTTTTTGCGTTAATGCCGTCGGGTGCGGTTTTCGGGTCAAAGTATTTGGAAGTTATGCCGTTTTGATATGCCTCAAGTCCCAAATTGTAACCCATTTGTGCAAGACCGCCGCCGCTGCAAAACCCTTCGAAAGAGCCTGCTTTGCAGTAACCGACCGGACCGTTCTCGCTAAGGCGGATATGCCCTGCCTCGCCAGCATTGTCATTAGTGCCGGTGTAAAGTCTGCCGTCCAAAATAAGACCTGCGCCGAGACCTGTACCGAAAGTCATAAATACCATATTTTGACTGCCTTTACCTGCACCGAAAAGCCACTCGGCTAACGCGCAGGCGTTAGCATCATTCTGCAAGAAAACATCAACACCGTAACGCTTTTGCAAAATCTCGACAATATGTACATCGTCCCACATCGGAAGATTGGGCGGACGCATAATAATACCTTTTTTCGAATCAAGCGGGCCACCGCACGAAATACCGATTGCGTCAACACTGTTTTCGGCAGTAAAGCCATCGATGATGGCACAAAACTTTTCAATGACCGAAAGTGCAGGCTCGGAAGAATCGGTAGCAAACTTTTCTTTGCTGACAATTTCAATTTCACCGTCGGTTACAACCGCGTCGATAACTGCGCATTTTGTGCCACCGATATCAATACCAATAATTCTTTTTGACATAAACATACTCCTATTTATAAACAGTGGTACAGCACGCCACATTAAGCGTGCTGCAATAAATAATAAACTAAATAATATCTGCCCTAAGCTTAACCGAATCGTAAATAGTGATTTGCGAATCAAGGTTGTAATCGGCAGCATAGTATTGTGAGGCAGGTGCCTTCTCTTTGGTTATAATTTCGTTTATGGCAACAACATCGACCACTGTGTGTACACCGTCGCCGTTTACATCACCCGCAACCATAAATGTAAGTGTTTCACACAACGCGGAATTGCTGTTATCAATGACTTTAGCAACATCGCCCGAGGTAATTGTTCCGTCCTCGTCAATCATAGAACCGTTATGATAAAACGAAATATAATAACCCTCTTTAACATTCAGTTTGAATTCGATATGTCTGTACCCCAAGTCAAAAGACGGTATAATTACGCAACCGCCCTTGACAATATAATCGTCTGATGTGACAAATTCGGAATCGATATCATCTTTAACATTGGCGCTGTTGTCACCGTAGCCCTCGGCAAAAGCAGTAAATGCAGTCGTGGCAAGTAGAACAGTTACCAACAAAACAGATAAAAGCTTTTTCATAATTTTCACCGTACCTTATCTTAAAGTAAGCTTTCTTATACACGCCATATCAACAACATTTACGATGCCGTTACCGTCCAAATCGGCGGCAAGGAAGCTTGCAGTGTTAAGAGTCGTGTTGCCTGCAATATAATCCCAAGCAAGCGTGATGTCCAACACATTAACATCACCATCACCGTTAAGGTCACCGCTGACAACAAGCGTACAGGTGTCGTCTTGTGTGCCTTTATATGTAACGGTTGCACCTGTTTTTGGCTTAATATCATTATACGAAATATTGCGGCTGTTTACAAACTGCGCCAAAAATGACGACAGCGACATATCGGGTTCTATACCGCAGATATAGTCACCTTCGAAATAGAATTCGGAGCTATCAACAAGCTTTAAAAAGTCAACGCCCTCAGAAAGGTTGTCGTTACCGGCTGTCGTATTACCGCCGAATGTATTGTCTGCAAAGGAGAAAGCTGAAAAGGATAGCAAAACAACTGAACAAATCAATGAAATTATGCGTTTAAACATACTGTCAACCTCCATAACATCTTTATGTTATTTTACCAAAATTTGCGCGTTAAGTCAATGCCTTTTTCGCAAAAATGCACTTTTTCGGACAAAGAAATTGCCAACAGCATATGCTGTCGGCAAAAATGTGATTTTATAGCCTTAATTTTCGGCAGTTTCGTCCGCCTGCATAATCGCAACAAACTGTTCACCGTCGATTTTTTCATCTGTAAAGAGCTTTTGCGCAACGATATGAAGCTTTTTCATATTGTCATTAAGAAGCTTTAAAGCCTTTTCATACTGTGTAACCACAATACTTTCAATTTCATCATCGATAAGTGCTGCGGTTTTTTCGGAATAATTCGGTGTAGCAGAGAAATCCCTGCCGAGGAACACCTCATCATTGCCTGTGCCGTAGGTTACGGGACCCAGCTTATCGCTCATACCGTATTTGGTAACCATTTTTCTTGCAAGCTCGGTAGCGCGCTCCATATCATTTGAAGCACCTGTGCATATATCGTCCTGTGTAAGTTGTTCTGCGGCGCGACCGCCGAGGAGTGAACAAATTTGCTCAACCATTTGATTTTTGGACATATGCATTTTGTCGTCGGTAGGCACATACATTGTGTAGCCTGCCGCCATACCGCGCGGAATAATTGAAATTTGGTGAACAGGGTCTTGTGTCGGCAGAAAGTACGAAACAATTGCGTGACCTGCCTCGTGATAAGCGGTGATTTTCTTATCCTTTTCGGTAATCACATGGGAACGCTTTTCGGCACCCATAACAACCTTTATGGTAGCCTCCTCAATATTCGGCTGTGTTATAGCCTTTTTACCCTGTCTTGCGGCGAGAAGTGCCGCCTCGTTAAGCAGATTTTCAAGGTCTGCACCTGTAAAGCCGGAGGTGGAAAGTGCAATGGTTTTCAGGCTTACATCGGGTCCCAAGGGCTTACCCCTTGCGTGAACCTTAAGAATTTCCTCACGACCCTTTGCATCGGGATAGTTTACAGTTACCCTGCGGTCGAAACGACCCGGGCGAAGTAAAGCCTTATCAAGAATATCGGGACGGTTGGTCGCCGCTATAATGATTACACCGAGGTTGGAGGCAAAGCCGTCCATTTCAACCAACAGCTGGTTAAGTGTTTGCTCTCTTTCATCGTGACCGCCGCCGAGACCCGCGCCGCGCTGTCTACCGACAGCATCAATTTCATCGATAAAGATAATTGCGGGCGAATGTTTTTTTGCTTGCTCAAACAAATCGCGAACACGCGATGCACCGACACCGACATACATTTCGACAAAATCAGAACCCGAAATTGAGAAAAACGGAACGCCTGCTTCACCTGCAACGGCGCGTGCAAGCAGAGTTTTACCCGTGTGA
>CAZIEH010000089.1:0-6526 GCA_964538695.1 uncultured Eubacterium sp.
TATTCGGGGTGGGAAAAGTCAAGAAGGAAAAGCCTTCCGAGAAACCGCCTACGGTTGAAGTCCCCTATACAATGGAGCGAGTGCAATAATGTCAGATGATTTACAGAAAAAACATATATTAACGGGAAAGGAGGAAAAATCTTATGGTTTATTATATCACAGTACCACAGCATTTATCTCTTGTGAAAGAACTGTGCGAAGCTAAAAAAATGAACTTTGAGTATGTAACAAATATCAAGGATATACGGTTGTTTGTAAAGACAGAGATTAAGAAGCTGGAGCATATGAAATTCTTTGTTATTGATATTGATTGTTTAGATAACAGCAGCAAGGAAATCTATGACAGCATTTGCGGTATGCACTATATGACTAAAGCAAAGGTTATAGTAGTTGCTCTTGGAAGAAGCAAAACTGATGAACTGATTGCTGCCTTAATTGAGTCAAATGCGTGTAGTGTTGTACTGTCAAAGGATATGGAGCTTGCTCAAAAAGAAATCGAAGCCCATATTACGGATGATAGCTCAGGAAAAACCCCTGCACCATCATATTCTGCTCCCGCATTTGCCCAAAAACCTGTCAGCCCTATATCACCATCTGTCAGACCGAGAACGGTAGAAAGCATAAAAAGAGAAATACCGGCAGTATCAAAATCATTGGTGACTATCGGAGTATGTGGAATTGAGCCTCATGTGGGAACAACACATCACGCACTTGCTATCACGGCTTACCTTACCAAACAGCATAAAAAGGCTTGCTATCTGGAAAGCAATATACATGGTGATATACAGAAAATGCTCGACATATACCAAGGCAGTTCAAGTACCTTGCGTGACGATGGCAGTATAAATTGGAATGGGTTTACCTTGTATCACAACTATTCCTTTTTAGATGTTTTGGAGAGAGGTTATCAATTCTATGTTTATGACTATGGTGCTTGCCACGATATAACATCACAGGAGTTTATCGCAAACGATATAAAAATTCTTGTATCGGGTGCAAAGGCATGGGAGTTCTACAACTATAACAAGGTTATAAACAGTTTGGGGTTAGTGCCTGACTTATATACCATAATGAATTTCTCTATCCCGAAGCAACGGTCAATGCTCTTTATTGACGAGTATAAGGAGCAAACATATTTTGCTGAATATGCACCATCAATATTTGATGATGATGTAAATTACAGTATCTATGAGAATATCCTGTCAAGGTATATGGAAGGCGGTGCAGAAAAAGCGCATACGAATCTTTTGAAAATGAAAAAACGAATTTTTGGAGGTTTTAAAAGGTGACGAAATATTTAAAAAACAGATATGTTATATTCGCTCTATGCCTGATTTTATCAGGCATTATTGCTTTTGTGATAGTGCCGAAAAGCAATAAAAATATGGGCGAAATGGTTGATGTGGTTAAGGTTACAAGACAGATTGAGAAAAACACACAAATCAGCGAGGATATGCTTGAAGTGAGGCAGCTTCCGAAGCTTGCCGTATCGGATAATGTAATAACTGACAAATCAAAGATAGTCGGCAAAGCGGCTGCGGTTACTCTCTTTCCTGAAGATAACCTTATACCTCAAAAGTTTATTAGCTTGGATTCCATTGGTGATAAGGCTTTTTATGAGATGGATAATACGGAGCAAGTTGCTATATCCGTTACGGTGTCAAGTCTTGCATCAAGTGTGTCGGGAAAGATTATGCCCGGTGATGTTGTATCGGTTTATGGCTTCATAACTGAGACCAAAACCCTTGCAGAATACACAGACTTACTCTATCTTGAAGTGATTGGTGTATCAAATGCAAATGCCGAGGAATTGTCTACTCGAACATCTGACAGCGAAACAGACTCAAGCGATAAGGTGGTCCCTGCAACGGTTACTTTATCCGTCAACAGAAATCAGGCACAGGAGCTTATAATGCTCGAAAACACAAGCAGTTTACACATAGTATTTGTTGGTCGTGGAGAAACAAGTCGAAAGCTATTACAAAACAACTAAATGCGGAGTAATACGCTCCGTATAAAGGAGTGAACGCTTTTGAAATTTATTGATTTTTTTGCAGGGATTGGATGTTTTTCATTGGCTCTTGAAAAAGCAGGATTTGAAAAAGTCGGTTACTGCGAGATAGACAGCTTTGCAGTAAAAAGCTATAATGCAATTCACAATGTCAAGGAAGGTGATTATTGGTATGAAAAGGACATCAGAAACATTGAACCCAAAAATATTCCCAAAGCTGACATCTGGACAGCGGGATTCCCTTGTCAGGATATTTCTGTCAGCAATTCAAACGGAAAAGGACTTGACGGAAGCCGAAGCGGTTTATTTTTTGAACTTGTTAGGTTGCTCAAAGGCACAAAAACCGAAAATCGCCCCGATTGGCTTATCATTGAAAATGTTAAAAATCTCTTGTCAATTAACAGCGGATGGGATTTTACCACAGTTTTGTATTCGTTGGCCTCACTCGGCTATGATATTGAGTACGGACTACTTAATTCAAGATTCTTTGGCATACCTCAAAACCGAGAACGAGTTTTCATTGTCGCTCGAAGATATACTGGAACCCGAAGTGGACAAAAAGTATTTCCTATCAGCGGAACAGACGGAAAAGGTGTTATCCAACTTATAGGCGGTGCGCAGGGTGCAAGAGTTTATTCAACCAAAGGCAGTTCGGTATCACTTACTGCAAACGGCGGTGGCTGGGGTGCAAAAACGGGACTGTACCTCACTAATTTCAGCTTTATGGACTTGAATAAGAAAAGTGTTTTAACAAACATTTCAAGGTGCGTAAAAGCAAGAATCAATGCCGGAGTTACAAACAGAAGCGGTGATAATTCGGGTGTGCTTTGTGTATGTGTCAGAGCATTGATAACACCTGATAGAATGGTTAAACGGCAGAACGGACGCAGAATGAAGGAGAACGGAGAACCAATGTTCTGCCTTACCACACAGGACAGACACGGTATCGCTATTTGCAAGTGTGAAAACTGTATGTTTAATATGGATATGGAAACATTTGGTTGCTGTATCAAAATACGCAAGCTGACTCCCCGTGAGGCTTGGAGACTGCAAGCCATTGAGGATAAGTATTTTGACAAGGCTGCGGCTGTTAATTCTGATGCACAGCTATATAAGCAAGCCGGAAATAGTGTTACGGTGTCGGTGGTTTATGCTATTGCCTTAAAAATCAAGGAAATAGTTGAAAGCGAGCGTGAGGCATATGAGATTTAGTTGTATCTATGCCGATCCCCCTTGGCAATACAAGGTGTATTCCAAAAAAGGTCAAGGCAGAAGTGCGGAAAACCATTACCGTACCATGAGTAAAGAGGATATTTACAGTTTGCCCATCGAGTCGATTGCAGAAAAGGATTGCATCTTATTCCTGTGGGTGACCTTTCCTTGCTTGCTTGAAGGCTTAGAAGCTATCAACCGTTGGGGCTTTAAATATAAAACACTTGGCTTTTGTTGGGTTAAACGGTGTAAAAAACAGACACATAAATGGTTTTGGGGGCTTGGATTCTGGACAAGAGCAAATCCTGAAATCTGCATTATAGCCACAAGAGGAAATCCTAAACGGATTTCTAAAGGAGTACATTCTGTCATAGACACACCTATTGAAGAACACAGTAAAAAGCCTGATATTGTAAGGCAGAAAATCGTTGAGCTTATAGGTGATGTTTCAAGAATAGAACTGTTTGCACGGGAAGAATATCCCGGTTGGATGTGTCTTGGCAACGAAATTGACGGAATGGATATTCGTGAAGCTATTGAAAAAATATCTAAAATGTAACACCTTGTTCCAAATCGGAACAAGGTCAGATTGAATAAAACCGCCCATCTCACCATTTTGCGTTATTTGAAGTACATAAAAGTACATCTGCATCACTTAAAACGGCAATCTGAACGGTTTTATAACAATCTGGGAAAGGAAAAAATTTATGGGTAAAGTTATAACTATATGCGGAGGACACGGCAGCGGTAAAAGTACCGTTGCCGTTAATCTTGCTCATTTATTGTCAGAAAAAAACCTTGTAGGAATATTGTCTACAAACATGGTTTGCGGCAGTATTCAGTATTTGTGCGGTACGGTTATTGATGACTGTCATGGAATGTATGAAATGGCATTGTCACGGTTTGATATGTCAAAGGCATTTACCCCTTGTGTAAATAACAAAAATATGTTTTTGATGTCTCTATCAAACAGTCACGATTGCCTTATGCTTGCTGATGAAGAAAATTCAATAAACGGCGAAACCGCAAAAGATATTCTTACCGAACTAAAAAATATGTTTCAATACCTGATTATCGACTGTGAACCCGAAATCAACAATCCGTTGTCGGTGTATGGTATCATTCACGCAGATAAAATAATCAATATCATAAAGCCTACTGTTATGGGTACGGCATTTCATAACTGCTACAGAACACTATTCTCTGCACTTGAAATACCCGCAAAAAAGATAGTCCATATCGCAAACAACGATAAAAATTATGTAGGTATAAAAAATGTTGAACGAACCGCCGGAGTAAAGTTTTCTCTTACGATTCCATACTATAAAAATGTTGAGGAAACGGAAAACAAAGGTCAGCTTGCGTGTATGACGAAAAACGGTTTTTATTACGATTTAAAGAGGCTTTGCGAGCTTGTTAAGGAGAGTGATGGCAATGAGTAGATTTAATGTTTATCAGGCAATTTACGAAGTCTCACAGCAAAATAAATCTGCAAGCTATGAGGTAAAGTCTGATGACAGACCGTATGCAGAGGTTTTGGAGATTGTCAGGGGCGAAATCAGTAAAAAACATTCAGGGGAACTTGCAAATGTAATCACCGAGCCGCAAGGAGCAGCTCTGCTTAAAAACCTTTTGTCAAAGTATATCTATCAAAAGCATCTTACCTGTCGTGAATATAACAGCTTAAACGAACTTGTTGACAAGTGCTATGAGGATATGGCAGGGTTTGGCTTTTTGACAAAATATATTTATGATGACGAGGTTGAGGAAATAAACTGTAATGCGTGGAATGATATTGAGATTGTAACAGCCCTCGGTTGGAAAAAGATTGACGAGCATTTTCTATCGCCTATGCAATGTATTGATATGACTAAAAAGATGTGTCAGCTTGGCGGTGTTATCATTGACGGTTCACAGCCTACACAGGACAGTTATATCACGCAGGGAGTCAGAATTTCAGCAATCATACCGCCTTGTATTGATGATGATATTGGCGCAGTATTCTCTATAAGAAAGCAAAAAACAAACACAATTACAAAGGAACAGCTTATCAAATGGGATACTGCAACAGATGATGAACTTGACCTTTTAATTCTCTGTATAGAACACGGCGTCAGTCTTGGTATTGCCGGCTCTACAGGCACCGGCAAAACAACGGACATAGGCTTTATATTGAAAAATATAGCCCACGATAAAAGAATATACAGCATTGAGGACTCAAGAGAGCTGGATTTGCAAGTCAGGGATGAAAAAGGTAAAATTATAAACCGTGTCATTCATACCAAAACAAGACCGTCAAACAATCAGGCTCATAATGTATCTGCCGATATGCTTTTGAAAAAAGCCTTGCGATTTGATCCACAGATTATTGTCCCCGCCGAAATGCGCGGCGAGGAAGCTATGACCGCACAGGAAGCCGGACGAACAGGGCATACCATTATTACATCACTTCACGCTTCAACAGCTATGGCTGCCTATACAAGAATACTGACAATGTGTATGATGTCAGGTACAAGGCTGTCCGAGGAATTGATGCTGAAGCTTATTATTGAGGCATATCCGATTATGGCATTTAAAATGCAGCTCCCCGATAAGACAAGAAAGTACATGAAAATAATCGAAGCCGAGGACTATCGTGACGGGAAAATCGTGTACCGCACCTTGTATAAGTATGTCATTACAGACAGGCAGATGAGCAGTGATGGCACAAGGATAGAAAAAATGGTTGGCTATCATAAAAAGGTCAGCAATATATCATCACGGCTTGCGAATGTTTTACTTGAAAACGGTGCTGATTTAAGTGTTATACGCAGATTTGCCGGAAACGATTGGAATCCTGAAACAGATACGGAGGATTGATGCTTATGATTTATACAATAATTGTATTTGCTCTGCTTTCTGTTGGATTTGTTTTTTTAATAAAACCGCAGAAAGACAATACACTCACTATGAAAAAACAAAGTCTTGCCGAAAACAAAAAGAGTGCATTGTTAAGCAAGCGAAGCAGATTTATTGATAAAAAACCAAATATCTTTGAAAGGTTCAGAATAACCTCAGAGGAAATGCTTAAAACAAGCCGGACGAATATGACCTTTTCAAAGTATATGCGTATATCTCTGCTGTTTGCTTTGGGCGGAGTTATAATCGGATTATTCTTTAATAACCTACTGCTGTCGGCAATTTTAGCTGTCGGTATGATGTTTGTACCCTTTGAATACCTAATTGTACGCAAGTCAGCATATACACAGATGATTAACGAGCAGATGGAAACTGCTCTGTCGCTGGTGACAAACAGCTATTTAC
>CAZIEH010000090.1:0-6381 GCA_964538695.1 uncultured Eubacterium sp.
AAAAAACACGATGTTGTTATCGCTTTTGAAAGCATTGTCGACCCTGTTTCGCTATACGAGCCTGTATATTCCGACAGCGGTGACACGGTTTTTGTAATGGATCAGGTAGGTGACAAAAATGATGACAATAATTGGCTTGACGAAATATGCTTTCGCGATGCCTTGAAAAAGCTAAACGAGCGTGAAAAAAAGATACTTCGCCTGCGTTTCTTTCTCGGAAAAACGCAAATGGAGGTTTCACAAGAAATCGGCATAAGTCAGGCACAGGTTTCACGGCTTGAAAAATCGGCGCTTTCGCAAATAAAGTCAAGTTAGTAATAATATTTATCGCCCGATAATATATAGATTATCGGGGTGATATTATGCATTGCAGAATTTCCGAATTACGCGACAAACAGGTTGTTTGCATTGGCAGTGGCATTGCTTTGGGTCCTGTTTGCGATGTACAAATTGATACCTGCACAGGTCAGTTAGAGGCGATTGTGGTCTTTTCGCCCGGCAGATTTTTGGGACTTCTCGGCTCGGGTGAAGATATAATAATACCTTGGTGCGAAATTAAGGTTATAGGTCCCGACACGGTGCTTGTCGGCGTAAAGCCGCCCGAATTTAACCGTCGCGGCGGTTTTTTCAAAAGATTTCAAAAACGATAAAAATAACCTTTCATACAAGTTTTTACCGCGTTTTCTTTTTGCAATACCGCAAACAATAATAAAAATATTATTGTTTTGGGAGAATGAAAATGAAAAGGTTTGTGAAATTTTCAGCGGTGATTCTTGCTGTTTGTTCGGCGTTTATGCTTACTTCTGTTTCGTATGCTGACAGTGTTGTGCCCGATTATTCCACGAAAGAGTCCATAAGCTCGGCAATTGACAAATCCGCATTATATTTAAGCTGTCAAAAGTCAAAGGAAAAATCGGTTAAAAATATCTCTGTCGATAGCGGCGCGGCAGAGAGTTTTGAACTAAAGCTTTTCGGCTTTATACCCGTAAAAACCGTGCAAGCCGCCTCACAGGGCGGAAGAACAGTAAAGGTTTTGGGACAGCCGTTCGGCGTTAAGCTTTTTACCGACGGTGTAATGGTTTCGCGTGTAACCTCTTTTAAGTGCGAAGGAAAGAATTTATCACCGGCTAAAAGTGCTGGCATTTGTGCAGGTGACTATATAACAACACTTAACGGTGTAAGGGTTTACGATAATGACGAGGTTGAAAATATTGTAAAAAACAGCAATGGTAGGGGAATAGCGGTTGAATTTTCGCATAACGGTGCGGTAAAACGCAAAACAGTGTATCCAAAGCTTTCTGACGATGACGGCAATTATCATATAGGTATGTGGGTGCGCGACAGCTCGGCGGGAATCGGTACACTGACATTTTATGACCCGTTAAGCAATGTTACGGCGGCGCTCGGTCACGGGCTTTATGACCCCGATACCGCGGCACTTGTTTCGGTAAACAGCGGTAGCTTGGTTTGTTCCGAAATAATAGATATTAAAAAAAGCAGTAACGGTGTTGCAGGTGAGTTGTGCGGTTGCTTAACCGACAGCGTTTTGTCGCAGGCAGTAAAAAACAGTGAAAACGGTATTTACGCCTTGGGGTGTGATAACGATTACGCGTATTGTGAAATGCCGCTTTCTTACGCTGATGAGGTTAAAACAGGCAGTGCGGAGATATTAACAACTGTTGACGGTGCAACACCAAGACTTTTTAAATGTCAAATCATAAAAATTTGCGATAAAAGGTCAGCTACGCGCAATATGGTGGTCGAGATTACCGACCCCAAGCTTTTAAAGCTTACAGGTGGAATTGTTCAGGGACAAAGCGGTTCGCCCGTTATTCAAAACGGAAAGCTTGTGGGCGCACTTACACATATGTTTGTTGACGATTGCGCAAAAGGCTATGCCATTTTTGCCGAAAATATGTTGAGTGAGGCAGATAAAGCATCGGTTGAATTGAAAAAGAGATAAAAAACGGGCTGTAATTTTTACAGCCCGTTTAAACTATTCTGCTTTTATTGTAACTTTGTTAATCGCAACTTCATCTTCGTTGTAATTTATACGATATTCGGCATCGTAAACAATAAGCTCACAAGAGGCATTGGCTGTGCCACCGTTCAAACCGTTTACAGAAATAATTTCGGTCGCCATACCGCGGTTTGATTTTGAAATTATAACGCACTGCGCGGTTTCCGTAAGATGTGCAGTGTATTCAATTTCAATAAGGCAGGGCATAGAACCCTTGGTGCCGATGTCGTAGTATTTTTCTTTTTCGGGATTTTCGATAACGGCAACGGTTTTAAGCGTATCTGCTTTATCGGCAAGACCGTAACCCTTAAAATAACCGTTTTTCAAAAATCTGTTATACGCATTTGTAATTAAAATGAAGTTGAAAATATTTTGAACATTGCGCTGAATATCATAAAGTGTAATAACACCTTTTTCAAGCATTTCAGCAATATCGTCGTGATTTATAGAGGCGTGCTCCTCGGCATTTCGAACAACCATATACAGGTCATTTTGCGAGCGAACCATCGCGCCGAGCTTTGAACCTGTATTCAGGTCGTTGTCGTAGTTTGAGGATGACCACCAGTCGGTCATAACAAGACCGTCAAAGCCCCATTCATCACGCAATATTGTAGTGTTGAAATCATAATTTGAGCTACACTGTATACCGTTGACACGATTGTATGCGGTCATAACAGCTTTGGTGTTGCCGTCTTTAATCGGAATTTCAAAACATTTTAAATAAATTTCACGAATCGCACGCTCTGAAATGATAAAGTCGCGTGTTGTTTTTGCGGTTTCTATATTGTTGCAGGCAAAGTGCTTTATCGTCGGGGTAGTGCCTGCCGCCGCAAGACCGCGAGCCTCGGCACTTGCTATTGTGCCGGTAATCAACGGGTCTTCCGAGAAATACTCGAAATTTCTTCCGCACAAGGGGTGGCGGTGAATGTTGGCGCCTGGGCCCAACAAGGCGTCGACACCGTATGCGCGCAACTCGATACCCTCGTATGTATAAAGATCTTCAACAGCCTCGGGGTTCCATGTACAGCCGAGCAGTGTTCCGCAGGGCATAAGCGTTGCTTTTTCGCCACTGTCAAAGCGCAAACCGGAGGGACCGTCTGCAACACAAACAGGGGGGATGCGGTGTGCTGTTGCGGCTTTTGTAAGACCGCCTATTGCGCCTGCTGTACCCGACATAACCTTGGGACTGCACATACCCTCGCCGAACAAAAGCTCTATAAGCTGTTCAACGGTAAATTGTGCCGTAAATTCTTCAACAGTAGCTTTACCCGCAACAAGGTCATCAAACATTATTCCGCGGTCACCCGTAAGTGCAAACGGCTCTTTTCTTGCATCGGCGATTTTTTTCGTTAAATCGACGGTTCTTGTGGGTACTGCCTCCAAAGTGATTGTATATTCGCCGTTTTTTATAATCGGCTTATATCTTTCGATATTTTTTACAGGCGCGCATATTTCTGTTAATCTTTCGGTTACTGTATCCGCATCGATTGTATATGTATATGCTTTTTCGGCGGTTCTGACATCGGTACCGACATAGAACGAATAGTTGCCCTGCTCTAAAATATAACAGCTCTTATTGCCCGTAACGCCCGAATCATCATACGATGCAAGTGTTTTTACATCAATATCTATTGAAACTTCGCAGGTTTCGTTAGGTTTTAAAACAGGTGTCTTTTTAAAGCCGCAAAGTACCCTTGCCGCTTTGCCGAGTTTACCCTGCGGAGCCTCGCAATAAACCTGTACAACCTCGGCACCGTTGTAATTGCCTGTGTTCTTTACAGTTGCGTTTACGGTTACAGTGCCGTCGTTTTCGGCAACTGCATAATTTTTTTCGAATGTTGTATAGGACAAGCCGTAACCGAAAGGATACAATACCTTATCTTTTGCAAATGTTTCGAAATAACGGTAGCCGACATAAATATCCTCATGATATGCAACATTTTCATTTTCAAAAATGCTTTCATACTCGGGGTAGTCGGTTATTTTTCGTGCAACAGTATCTGTCAGCTTACCCGAGGGTGTGGCTTTGCCGCTTAACAAATCCGCGACAATGTTGCCGCCCTCCTGACCGCCTGTCCAAGTAATTATGGCGGCATCAATACCGTATTCATCAACCCAGGCAAAGTCCATAATGCCGCAGATGTTGAAAACAACCGCAACTTTATCGAATTGCTTGCGAACGGCTTTAATCATATCAACTTCGGTGTCAGACAGCTCGTATGCACCTTTTTCGTTTTTGAAGTCAAAGCCCTCGCCGCAAAGACGGCTGATTACTATAATTGCTTTATCCGACCTTTTTGCCGCTTTTTCGACTATCTCATCGGTAAGCGGCATTTCGGGCTGTGCAAAGGCCTCGGTTGCCCATTTCAGCATATTGTAATCGAAAGGATGCTCGGCAATAAATGCACGGTAGAGGTCGGTTACCTCCTCATTAAATTTAATGCCGCAGTTTTTTATGCCGTCGATTATGTTTACGGTATATACTGTATTAACCGAACCGCCCGAGCCTGTACCGCTTTTTATGTATTCGATTTGCGGTCTGCCGAATACAGCGATTTCCTCATTGGGTAGTATGGGTAGAACTGCATTATCGTTTTTAAGCAATACAGCACCCTCACTGCCGATTTTTCGCGATAATTCTGCAACCTCTTTTATCGGTTGCTTAGGCAAATTATCAAGGTCATAACCTGCCACCTTTTTTGGGATTGATTTCATATAATTTTCTCCTTTCGGATAATTGTTTACCATATGTAGAAACAGTATAATCGCAAGACACAGAGGTACAAAGCCCTGTGTCGTTTAAAGTGTCGACTGCCGTAAGCAAGGTCGATATTCCTATCCCCATAGATTTCAAATACGCTTCCTTGCGTGTCCAAATATATAGGTATGCAAGCTGTTTGTCTTTGCTCTGCTCGATAAAATCCAGCTCATTTTCACGGCAAAAGCGTTTGGCACTTTTAAGGGTTACATTTTTATGTATTTCTATATCGATACCACATTCGTCCGTATCGGTGCAAACCGCATAATTGTTACCCGAATGACTTACATTAAAAAATATGTCGGCATTGTCAAGCAGCGGTTTGCCGTGACTGCCGTATGAAAAAGAAAGCTTGTGCGGTAAAATTCCCGTCTTTTTCGACAGCACCGCACGGGTCAATGCGTCGCTTATGACAATTCTTTCCTTAACCCTTTCGTTGTCGGTGGCGTTGTAGCGTGCAATCTTTACTTTATCAAGGCTAGAATAACATAATTCAAAGCCATTTTCAATAGCAAGTTCAAGATTTTTGCGGTTTATTTCGCGAAAAATATAAATTTCCAAGAACCTCACCTCGTTTGCAAAATTCAGTATAGCATATTTTAAGAATTTGTGCTATAATTATTTTGCGGCAAAAATGCATCTTTGCCTGTATGACACAGCGGACATTCAAAATCGGGCGGTGTTTCACCAAGCGGCGTGTTGGGCTTGATGTCGCAATCGGGTTCTCCCGCTTGCTCGTCATAAACATAAAAACAATGCGCACAACAGTACTTCATTACACAATCCCTCCGACGGATAGTATTGTCGGCTGTCAAAAAAATATGCAAGGGGAATGAATATGAAAAAGGTTAATATTAAAAAGCTTAACGAAAATGCGGTAATACCGACCTACGGCACACCTTATTCTGCGGGGGCGGATTTGTACGCCTGCTTGGAACAGCCTGCCGTTATTTTACCGCATAACACCGTGCTTATAAAAACAGGTCTTGCTTTCGAAATACCCGAGGGCTATGCAGGCTTTATATATGCCAGAAGTGGTCTTGCGACGAAAAAGGGTCTTGCACCTGCCAATAAGGTAGGCGTTGTTGATGCCGATTATCGCGGTGAGGTTATGGTTGCGCTGCATAACCACAGCGAAATTCCCGTTAGTGTAGAGTCGGGCGAGAGGATTGCCCAAATGGTCATTGCCCCGTTTTTAAAGGCTGAATTTGCCGTTTGTAACGAGCTTAGCGATACAGTGCGCGGTGAGGGCGGCTTCGGTTCTACCGGTACAAAATAATTGACACTTAATATAGTATTTGCGGCGTGCTTTAGACACATTATTTTGTGGTTGTGCAAAACGATAGCTTTTATTTGTTTTGCGATGCATTATATTGTTGACATACACCAATATTTAAAAATTCTGTAATATTTTGTTGACATTTCCCGATAACGGTGATAGAATGAATTTGCAATTAAAGCTTGTGTTTTGTTACCGATATAGGTTTGGATAATGGCCCGAATGTTTCTACCGCACGCCGTTTAAAGTTGCGACTATCGGTTTTTGGTTTCACCGCCCGAAAAGCGGTGCGTATTTATTGGTAACAGACATATATTTTATGTC
>CAZIEH010000091.1:0-6141 GCA_964538695.1 uncultured Eubacterium sp.
GCATACAACACTTCACCTGCTTTACAGCCGTTTTTGGTACAAATTATTGTACGATATCGGTGTTGTACCCACGGCAGAGCCGTATGCAAAGCGTACAAGCCACGGTATGATTTTGGGCGAGAACGGCGAGAAAATGTCGAAATCTCGCGGCAATGTCGTAAACCCCGATGATATCGTAAACGAGTATGGCGCAGACACAATGCGACTTTACGAAATGTTTATCGGCGACTTTGAAAAGTCGGCACCGTGGAGTCCTAAATCTATACGCGGTTGCAAGCGTTTTCTTGAAAGGGTTTGCTCGCTTACGGATATAGTTACCGACGGCGATGAATATTCACCCGAGCTTGAGGCGGCTTTCAACAGAACCGTTAAAAAGGTTACCGAGGATATCAATACACTAAAAATGAACACGGCTATTGCCGCGCTTATGGCACTTATAAACGATATAGCCGCAGTCGGCAAGATGACCAAGAAAGAATTTAAAGTGTTTATAACGCTTCTTAATCCGTTCGCACCGCATATTACCGAGGAGCTTTGGCAACAGTCGGGCTTTGAGGGTATGTTAAACGAAACACAGTGGCCGTCCTTTGACCCTGATAAGTGTGTTGATAAATCGGTTGAAATTGTGGCACAGGTCAACGGCAAAATCAAGGCTAAGCTTATGATTGCCGCGGATATCGCCGCAGACGAGGCTATCGCGCTTGCAAAGTCACAGTCTGCCGTAGCCGAGGCTATCGACGGTAAGACTGTTGTTAAAGAGCTTTATGTACCGAAAAAGCTTGTAAATATAGTGGTAAAATGACACTAAAGCTGTTTATGTAATAATTTGTGAAATAAATTATTAAAGCTCTTGACAAAACAGCGATATGCGTGATATAATCAATTGTATATTTAAGGCTATGTGACAAGTGTAAAGCTTTGTCCGCTTTAATTCACGGAGGGAGGGAATTAACAGATGAGCCAAGTCAGAATCAAAGAGAATGAATCTCTTGACAACGCGCTTAGGCGTTTTAAAAGGCAGACTCAAAAGGATGGCGTCATTCAAGAGGTCCGCAAAAGAGAGCATTACGAGAAGCCTTCCGTAAAGCGTAAAAAGAAATCCGAGGCTGCGCGCAAGCGTAAATTCCGCTAAGGACAAAATTCGGCAGTTGCTTTCAAAAGTCCTGACGGGCTTTTGGGGCAACTGTTTTTTGTATTTAATAGGCAAGCAGAAATGCTTTGTATATAAAAAGGAAGTTTGCTTTGTTTAAACCGAATAAAATGTTACACCGCGTTACTGATGTTACACCCGAAATGCTGAAACAATACGGTGTAAAGGCGTTGGCGCTGGATATAGATAATACACTGTCCACTCACCACGGCTCAGAGCTGGCAGAGGGACTTAGAGAATGGATTGCCGAAATGCAGGCGGCAGGTGTACC
The DNA here is from genome assembly GCA_964538695.1 of uncultured Eubacterium sp. Classification (GTDB taxonomy): domain Bacteria; phylum Bacillota; class Clostridia; order Oscillospirales; family Acutalibacteraceae; genus UMGS1532. Next base: position 1,422 of record CAZIEH010000091.1, read on the forward strand.
TCTGTTGCTTTTTTCAAATTCAAAAAAACAACGCGTTGCTCCGTTTGCGGAAAAAATCGGGCTTGACTTTATATCGCTCGGCTTAAAGCCATTGCCGTTCGGTTATTTCCGCGCGGCAAAGCGTCTGGGCGTAAAGCACCGAGAAATGGCACTTGTCGGTGACCAAATTTTTACAGATGTACTCGGGGCAAAGCTGACGGGGGTAAAGGTTTTTTTGCTTGACCCCATTTTGCCCGAGCAGAAGCTTAGCTTTCGTATTCGCCGCAAGGCAGAGCAACTTTTGAGAAGAAAATATAAAAGGAGTGGTTTGTAATGTCGGCGAAATTCGGACCTGCGGGTAACGGCGACTCGTTCAGCGCGAAAGGCTTTAAGGGTACTATGGACATACCGCAGTATGTTTCGGATATGGGACTTAATGCGTACGAGTATCAGTGCGGCAGGGGCGTAAAAATCGGGCTTGAAAAAGCTGCCGCTTTCGGTGCGCTTGCAAAAGAAAAGGGAATAGCATTGTCGTTGCACGCACCGTATTACATTTCAATGTCGTCGGTAGAGCCGCAAAAGCGCGATAATTCGGTAAATTATATACTTGATTCCGCGCGTGCCGTAACGGCAATGGGCGGTAACAGAATAGTGGTTCACACAGGTTCTTGCGGTAAGCTACCGCGCGAAGAGGCGTTGACACTTGCAATAGACACTATGAAAAAGGCGATTGCCGCACTTGATGCCGAGGGGCTTTCATCTGTCAGAATTTGCCCCGAAACAATGGGCAAAATAAACCAGCTTGGCACTCTTGACGAGGTTTTGGAGCTTTGCCGCCTTGACGAGCGACTTTTGCCCTGTATAGATTTCGGTCATCTTAATGCGCGCACTTTGGGTGGACTTAAAGAAAAAGGTGATTTTGCCGCAGTTCTTGATGCGATTGAAAACAAGCTCGGTATTTCGCGTTTAAAAGAGTTTCATTCGCATTTTTCGAAAATTGAGTACACAACGGGCGGCGAAAAGAAGCACCTGACCTTCTCTGATGAGGTTTTCGGTCCCGATTACGAACCGCTTATAGAGCTGGTTTACAGCCGTTCGCTCAGTCCTACCGTCATTTGCGAATCGGCAGGAACACAGGCAGAGGATGCATATACTATGAAGTCGCTTTACAACAGATTGGGGGAATAGGTGTGAAAAAGAAAATACTTGTAATAAACGGACCTAATCTTAATATGACAGGTGTTCGCGAGCCGTCGGTTTACGGCGCTGATACGCTTGAAACCATTAACGCCGAAATTGCACGGCACGCCGAAAAAATCGGGCTTGATTGTGACTTTTTTCAGTCGAATTGCGAGGGCGAAATAATAAATGCAATTCACAGCGTTTTTTCAAAGTATGACGCCTGTGCCATAAACGCAGGTGCGTATACGCATTACAGCTATGCTATTGCCGATGCAATTCGCTGTGTTGCAAAGCCGTTTGTCGAGGTGCATATTTCCAATCCGCACGCGCGCGAGGAATTTAGGCATACCTCGGTAATTTCACCTGTTTGCACAGGCACGGTACAGGGCTTCGGCAAACGCAGTTATCTGCTTGCGGTCGATGCACTTTCGGGTATTTTAAATGATGAAAAATAAAACAGCCCGTCTTATAATAACGCCGCAAAACAGATATTATCTTACGGGTTTTTCATCAAGTCTAGGTTATCTTTTTATTGTAGATAAAAGAAAAATACTGTATGTTGACGGCAGATATATCGAGGCGGCAAAAAACGGTGTTTCGCAGGGTGTAGATGTACGCTTGCTGACAACATTTTCAGCCGCCGCAAAAGAGGTTGTACAGGATTATGCAATTTCTGAAATAGAGTGCGAAATAGACATTACCGTACGGCAAAAAATGATGATTGATAAGGCACTTTGCGATATATCGCTTAAGGCAAGTGCCGAAATGAACGAGTCATTGCTTGCCGAAAGAGCTGTAAAATCGCAAAGTGAAATTGAAAATATCATAAGCGCACAGCGTATTGCCGAAATGGCATTTTCAAATATTTTGGATTTTATTCACGCAGGCGTTACCGAACGCGATATTGCACTGCGACTGGAATATGATATGCGCCGCCTTGGGGCAGAGGGTGTTTCGTTTGAAACCATCGCGGTTTCGGGTGCGAACAGCTCAAAGCCGCACGGTGTGCCGACAGACAAGCCGATTGAAAATGGCGATTTTATCACTATGGATTTCGGCGCGCTTTACGGCGGCTATTGTTCGGATATGACAAGGACGGTAGCGGTAGGCTATGCCGACGACGAAATGCAAATGGTATATGAAACCGTTTTGTCCGCACAGCTTTCGGGCATTGCGAAAATTGCACCGAGCGTCGCCGCAAGCGAGGTTGATGCCGCGGCACGGTCGGTTATTGAAAAAGCGGGCTACGGTGAATATTTTACGCACAGCTTAGGTCACGGCGTTGGAATAGATATTCACGAAAAGCCGAATTTGTCGCCGAAAAGCGATGAAATTTTGCAGTGCGGCAATGTTGTAACCTGCGAACCCGGTATTTATATGCCCGAAAAATTCGGCGTTAGGATTGAGGATATGTTGTTTGTCACCGAAAATGGGTGCGAAAACATAACAAAATCGGAAAAAATGCTTATAATTCTCAAATAACTATTGAAATATGAGCGAAAATAGTATAAAATGTAATTGAATAAATTTTGGAGGTAGTTATTTATGGTTACAGCCGGCGATTTTCGTAACGGTATGACATTTGAAATGGATGGAAGCGTTTATCAAATTATCGAGTTTCAGCATGTTAAACCCGGTAAGGGCGCGGCGTTCGTAAGAACAAAGATCAGAGATGTTATCGGCGGTTCTGTTGTTGAAAAAACTTTCAGCCCGACAGAAAAATTCCCCACCGCTTATGTAGAGCGCAAGGAAATGCAGTATTCGTATAACGATGGCGGTCTTTACTATTTTATGGACCCCGAAACATACGATATGGTTCCGATTAACGAGTCTGACCTCGGTGAGAACTTTAAGTTCGTTAAAGAGGATATGGTTTGTAAGGTTCTTTCTTACAAGGGCAATGTTTTCGGTCTTGAGCCGCCTACCTTTGTAGAGCTTGAGATTGTTGAGACCGAGCCCGGCTTTAAGGGCGACACCGCTACAAACGCAACAAAGCCCGCAAAGCTTGAAACAGGTGCCGAAATTCGTGTTCCGCTTTTCATTAACGAGGGCGACCGTATTCGCATTGACACACGCACAGGCGAATATATGGAGCGCGCATAATAAAAATTAACTTTTGAAAGGGGTATTTTTATGACATTATCCGAAAAAGTTGCATACATCAAGGGCCTTGCAGAGGGTCTTGAGCTTGGCGACAGCAAAGAAGACAAGCTTTTGAAAGCTATTGTCGATGTTTTGGAAAAGGTTGCCGACAATATGACCGATGTTGAAGATGATATCATTGAGCTTGGCGAGCAAATCGACGAGGTTGATGAGGATCTTGCGGCTCTCGAAGACTGGGTTTACGACGATGATGACGAGGATGAGGATGACGACGAAGAGGAAGATGACGAGTTCTACGAGGTAACCTGCCCCTCTTGTAACGACACCTTCTGCCTTGACGAGGAAACTATCCTCGACGGCGGTATTGATTGCCCCAACTGCGGTGAAACACTTGAATTTGATTTTGGTTGCGACTGCAATTGCGAGGAATGTGACAAGGACGAGTAATCGTCAGAGCACATAATAGTTAAAGTATACTGTCGGTTTGGGTGCGCCCTTACCGACAGTTTTGTTAGTAAGATATTTACGCGAAAGAAAGGGGCAAGCATATGCAAACACTGTCGAAATTTGAGCTATCTTATACGCAAACAGATTTAAACGGCAAAACGGTCGCGATTATCGCCGCCGCAGGTAATGCCACGCGTATGAACGGCGTGGATAAGCAGTTTTTAAAGCTTGGTGATATGCCTGTGCTTGCTAAAAGTATCACGATTTTCGAAAAGTGCGATTTTGTTGACAGCATTGTTATTGTCACGCGTTCGGACTCTGTTTTAGGGGTTCAAAAAATGTGTGACGAGTATGCTTTCGGTAAGGTTACAGATATCGTCGCGGGCGGTTCCAACCGTGCCGAGTCTGTAATAAACGGTGTAAAAGCCGCAGGTGACGATGCAGAAATATTGCTTATCCACGACGGCGCAAGACCGCTTGTAGAGGTCGACACCGTTAAAGCTGTATATGATGCGGCGGTGCTGTACGGCGCCGCAATTTGCGCCGTACCTGTCAACGATACGGTAAAGCAGGTAAACGCCGCAGGTGCTGTTGTTGCAACGCCTGACCGTTCCACTTTACGCGCAGTGCAAACGCCGCAGGGCTTTTCTGCAAAGCTTTATCGCGAGGCGATTGAAAGCTTTACGGGCGACCTTGCCGCCGTTACAGATGACAGCGTACTTGTAGAGCTGTGCGGTAAAACCGTTTACACTGTCGGCGGTAGCTTTGAGAACATAAAAATTACCACAGCCGCAGATATCGGTGTGGCGGAAAAAATATTGGAAAATAGGGGGGAGCTGTTATGAGAATAGGACACGGTTACGATGTGCATCGCCTTGTCGGGGACAGACGACTTGTTCTTGGCGGTGTTGAAATTTCGCACAGTCTTGGTCTTCTCGGACATTCCGATGCCGATGTTTTGTTGCACGCGGTTTGCGATGCACTTTTGGGTGCGGCGGCACTTGGCGAT
>CAZIEH010000092.1:0-6091 GCA_964538695.1 uncultured Eubacterium sp.
TACCTATAAGCGATTTGTCAACCGTGCCGATTTTAACAACCTTATATTTAAAGCCTGCCTCCGTAAGCAGTTCTTTCGCTTTTTCGGTTTTTTGACCGATAATATCGGGTACTGTGTTTCTTCCGTTTGCAACATACAGCACAATGCGCCTGTCTGTCGTAACGGTTTTTGCTTTTATAGATTGCAAAAGAACCGTGTTTACTGGCTTATTGCTTGCTATTTTTATTACCGTCGTGGTAAGACCTGCCGCCGTGGCGGTGTTCTGCGCATCGGACAAGGTTTTACCGATAAGCTTCGGAACGGTTATTTCACGCGGCATACCGCTTACGCTTAGTATTATACCCGTTCCCTCAGGTACGGTTTCACCTTTTTTAAGGCTTTGCTCAAGAACATCATTAAGATTTTCGTCCAAGCCGTCGTACGATACGCTTTCTACCGATAAACCGTCCTGCACTATTCTGTAAATTGCGCTGTTAAGGCTTAATCCGATATAATTGCCAACAGTTACATTTTTCTTTACTGTTTCCTGTTCCAACGCATCGGTGGTAAGCTCGTTTCCGTTTTCGTCGTATGCCGAAAACTTTTTCAGGGTGAATTTCTCGGCAGTTTCCGCACCCTCGGTGTAATATGACAAATCTACCTCGGGCTTTTTACCGCCGTTTTTATCGTAATATGCCTGCGGATACAACGGGGCTTTATTAAGCTTTGCCGCAGAGGTGTCGATATGTGCCGACTCGCCCTCACGCAGCTTTCTGCATATAACCACCGTTCTTGCGTTGTCAAACTCGTAAGAGCAGGTTGAAAGTGTTAAAATTTCATCGGTCGGCAAAATTTCGTCGCCGGTGTCTATTATACTTCTTACGCTTATGTTCTTTATCCAGTACAAAAAGTTGTTGTCTGACGAAAACGCGCTTTGCCTGTAATTGAAAACATAGCCGTCGTCATCTTCTTTTTCGGCGTTTGTAACCATAACGGCATACACCTTGTAAATATCATTACCGTAAAGGGTGCTGAAATTAACCAAGGGGTTCTTTTTGTAAAAGTCCAAATCCTTGTAGTTAAGCAGCTGTGAGAACATAGAGCCGTCTATCATATTGTGTCCGTACAGCACAATGTTCTTGCTGTTGCCGTCTTTGGAGATTTTGCAGTCACAGTCGACAAATACGGCACCGTAGCGACTTTCGTTCTTTTCCATATCGTGGTCGATATAGTAGTCGTTATTATCGGTCTGATATACAGGGTAATCGATTTTGGTATTGTCGATATGTATCCAGCCCTTAATGTCCTTGTTTTGCTTGTAAAGCTCGCCGAAGCGCAAAAGTATACCGTTTTTGTCAACACCCTCGGTGGCGATGTTGTATGTTTTTCGGGCATTATCAACCATATTTTCATTAATGCCGCCTTGTGCGTAGTACCTTGCAAGATACGCGGCTGTTGCAATAAAAACGATTAGCGCAATAAGGAATATACATTTTCGCACAACCTCAAGCGGTCGGTCGCCGCGCATCGGCAAGAATATCGAAAGTAGCCTTTTTGCGCGTGACTGCTTAGGTTTTGGCTCGTCGGCTTTTTCTTCATCATCCAAAAATTCCGAAATAGAGGTTTCAAGCTCGTCATCAATAATAAACGGTTCGGGAATGTCGTTTTCTTTTTCGGTCAAAGGCTCTGTCTTCGTCAGGGCGAATTGTACATTGCTTGTCGCGACCGAGAAATGCTCGCCTATCGGTGTACCGCCCGCAAGCTTTTCGGGATATGCGGCGGCATATCGGCGTATCATATCAAGTGCCGTCATGGCCGCGTTTATTCTTATTTTTTCACGGTCGTTCTGTGCGCCGTGTGTCAGCTTGCGCACCCAAACGGTTTCGCCGTCGGCAAGCGCAATGTATACAAGACCAACGGGCTTTCCCTCGCTTGGCTCGGGACCTGCAACACCGGTTATGCCTATACCTATATCGGCGTTTGCAAGCTGTTTTACGCCCTGCGCCATAAGTGCCGCCGTTTGCTCGCTTACCGCACCGTACTGTGCAATAACCTGCGACGGTACAGAAAGCACGCGTTGCTTTATTTCGTTTGCATACGCCGAAACGCCCATTTCGAAAACGGCGCTTGAACCGTTTATATCGGTAATCATTTTCGACAAAAGCCCTGCTGTGCAAGATTCTGCCGTGGCAACCATAAGCTTACGCTCGTTAAGCAGTGAAACGGTTTTTTCGTTAAGCTGTTCGCCACATTCAGAGTAGATAAGGTCGCCGAAAATTTCGCGAATTTCAAGTGCGGTCTGTTCTGTCAGCTTTTTCGCGCTGTCCTCGTCCGCCGCTTTTGCGGTAATGCGCACCATTACCTCTGACGGCTTTGCATATGTCGCAACTGTGGGATTTTCGCCGTCAAGCAATGTGCCAAGTCGATTTGCAACCTCGCTTTCGCCGATACTGCACAGCTTTATGCTTTGCGAATAAATGGTGCTTTCGACAAGAGTTGACAAAATCGGCACAGCGTATTTTGAAAGCATTGTTTGCATTTCGTTCGGCGGTCCAGGCAAAAGCACAATGCGTTTTTTACCGTCCGAGAGTATAAAGCCCGCCGCCGTGCCGACATCATTCGGCAAAATTTGCGCACCCTCGGGTACAAGTGCCTGCTTTTCAACGCCGTCGGGGCAAGCTCTGCCTGATTTTTTAAAGTATTCTTTTATTCCGTCAAGCAGTGCCTTGTCACTGTAAAGAGAAAGCCCCAAAGCTTTTGCGGCGACCTCTTTGGTTATATCGTCGTCGGTGGGACCCAAGCCGCCTGTAAGTATAATAAGCTCACTGCGTTTCAAAGCGGCTTTAAGCTCTGCCGTCAAACGGTCGTGATTGTCGCCGACGACGGTTTGTGTAAATACATTAAAACCAAGCTGTGCCATAACCTGCGAAATATACTGCGCATTGGTGTTTACTATGTTGCCCAAAAGCAATTCCGTTCCGACGCATATTATCTCACCGTTCATATAAAAGCGTTCCTTTCTTTAAAAAGTTCGGGTAAGCCTTAGTAAAGCTCGGTCGACGGTTCTATTATTCTGAACACGGTTTCGTTTACGGCTTTTTCAACCAAGGCTTCTATATCAAGCTCGCGCTCCGCCTCTTCTACCGCGGCAATCGTCGGTCTGGTACGCGGGTGTTTGGGTGTAAATACCGTACAGCAATCCTCGTATGGCTCGATAGAGGTTTCAAAGGTATTTATTTTGCGCGATATTGCGATTATTTCTTCCTTATCCATACCTATTACGGGACGAAAAACGGGCATATCCACAACTGCATCGGTTACGCCGAGTGCCATCATCGTCTGGCTTGCAACCTGACCCACGCTTTCGCCTGTAATAAGTGCCAGACAGTTACGCTTTTTCGCAAGGCGCTCGGAAATGCGCATCATAAAGCGGCGCATAACAAGTGTAAAATATTCTTCGGGACATTTTTCGCCGATAAGCTCTTGAATTTCGGTGAACGGAACAACACCTACCCTAATTGCGCCCGAGTAGCACGAAACTTGTTTAAGTAGCTTCATAACCTTCAGCTCGGCACGAGGAGAGGTGTACGGCGGCGATGCAAAATGAACCGCGTTAAGCTCTACGCCGCGCTTTGCCATCATATAAGCCGCAACGGGCGAGTCTATACCGCCCGAGATAAGTATTTCCGCACGACCCGCCGAGCCGACGGGCATACCGCCAGCGCCTTTAAGCTGTTGACCGTGGATATATGCACCGTAGTCGCGTATTTCGACATTTACCGTTTCGTCGGGGTTGTGAACATCAACTTTAAGGTGCGGAAACCTTTGCAAAAGCGCACCGCCGACCTCACGGCTTATTTCGGGCGAGGTAAGTGGAAAGGTTTTATCCGCGCGTTTCGACTCTACCTTAAAGGTTTTTGCGTTTTCAAGTCGCTCTTTAAGATATTCGGGCGCGGCGGCAAGTATGGCATCTATGCTTTTTTCAACACGCAGTGCGCGTGTAAAAGCCGCAATACCGAAAACCTGCTTTACCGCCTCAAGTGCCTGTTCAAACGGATAGTCGTCGTTTTTCGGCTCTATGTAAATTGTCGACTGTGCCTTGCGAACGCCTATTTCGCCCAAGCCGTACAGCCTGTGGCGCAGATTTTTAATCAGCATTGCCTCAAAAGTCATTCTGTTAAGACCTTTAAGTGCAAGCTCGCCGTTTTTTATAAGTATAATTTCGTTCATTTTTGTCCCTTACCTTTTTTTCAATTTGTTTTGTGCCTTTTTAAGACTTTCGAAAAGTGCATCTATATCCGCTTTTGTGTTTTCGCCGCAAAAGCTTATGCGCAGTGCGCTGTCCGCACGCTGTGCGGACAGCCCCATTGCTTGCAAAACGCCGCTTTTAGCTCCTTTAGAGCAGGCACTGCCGCTTGAAACCGCAATACCGTCCGCTTCTAAAAAATGCAACAGCGTTTCCGAACGATAGCCGTTTACCGAAATATTGACGATATACGGCAGTGCATCCTCCGGCGAATTAAGCACCGTGTCGTCAAGCTGTAAAAGCCTTTCGACGGCATAGTCGCACAGCTCGTAAAGCTTTGCAAGGCGTGTTTTCGGCGACTCAAGTGTTTCCAACGCGCCGCAAAGGGCGTAAATAAGAGGTACAGCTTCGGTTCCACTGCGAAAGCCGCGCTCCTGACCGCCGCCGTAAAGCAGTGGCGGTATGTTGATGCCGTCGCGTTTAAAAAGCACACCCACACCCTTTGGTGCATGTAGCTTGTGACCGCTTGCACTTAACAGGTCAATGCCAAGTGCTTTTGTGTCAATATCCAGCTTGCCGAATGCCTGAACCGCGTCGCAGTGAAAAAGCGCGGGCGAGCCTGCGGCTTTAATGATTTTTTTAACCTTGTCGACAGGCTGTATTGCACCCGTTTCATTATTTACAAGCATTATGCTGACAAGTATTGTATCGGCGTTTACGGCGTTTTGCAAATCCTGTTCGCTTATTTTGCCGTTCGCCTGCGGTTTAAGGCGAATTACATCAAAGCCGCGGTGTTCCAATTCGTCGACGGCACGCGCTACCGACGGATGCTCTATCGCGGTGGTAACTATCCTGTTGCCGCGCTTTTTAAGTGCGGCGGCAACGCCAAAAACGGCGGTATTGTTTGCCTCTGTGCCGTTGCCTGTAAAAAATATCTCCTGTTCTTTTGCGTGCAAAAGTGCGGCGACCTTTGCGCGAGTGCGCGAAACAAGCGCCTCGGCGCGCATACCTGCGCCGTACAGCGACGACGGGTTGTGCCACGCGGTATTCATGGCGTATGCCGCATATTCGGCGGCACGCTCGCAAACAGCGGTTGTTGCGCTGTTGTCAAGGTAAATCATAAACTAAAAACATCCTTAAAATAATAATAAGTAAGCATACACATACATTATACAATAAAGCTTGCGAAATCTCAACAGTTTAATTATTGCTTTTGTGTAAAATTTGCTCAAAAACAGGGCAGGGAATAGTGAAAAAACAAAAAAATCGATTTTTTTCGAAAAAAGACTTGATTTTTGGTGCGTTAGATGTTAAAATAATCGTACTGCAATTTTCTGCAAGGAGGGAAAAGCTATGCCGAATATAAAGTCTGCAAAAAAACGCGTGCTGGTAAGCGAGGCTCGCAACGAGCGTAACAGAAGCTACCGTTCTGCGCTGCGTACTTCTATTAAGAAGGCCGACGCCGCTATTGCTTCCGGCGCAGATGATATGGATGTTGCCGTTAAAGCCGCAACACGCAAGATTGATATGGCAGTCAGCAAGGGTTTAATGCACAAGAACACCGCTGCCAACAAAAAAAGCGGTCTTGTCGTTCGTATGAACAACGCCGCGAAAAAATAATTTCGTGTGTTAAAGGTCGTGACCGTTCGGTCACGGCTTTTTGCTTTTTCGGCAAAAAAGTGTCGATTTTCAAAAAACACTTGACAAATACCGTGGCTTTTTGTATAATGTTAAAGCCGCATATTGTGGGCGCAGGTGTATTTAACTTGCACAAGTAAGCGTTTGGCTTCGCCCCCGTTAGCGAGTCTATGGAAAAAGGCAGGTGCCACAAAGATGTATGCAATTATCGAAACAGGCGGCAAGCAG
>CAZIEH010000093.1:0-6017 GCA_964538695.1 uncultured Eubacterium sp.
CGGCAGAAAGCACCCACAGCAAGAGTTTATACAAATCGACACATCAAATATCCTGTTTATTTGCGCAGGTGCCTTTGATGGTATTGAAAAGCTTGTTGAAAAGCGAATTACCAAAAGCGGTATCGGCTTTGGCGCACAGCTTGTTTCCAAAAATGACAAAAAGGCAAGCGAGCTTATTAAGCAGGTTGAGCATCAGGATTTGGTTCGTTTCGGTATTATCCCCGAGCTTGTCGGTCGTCTGCCTGTTGTAACCGCGCTTGAGGCTATGGATGTCGACACGCTAAAACGCATTATTTCCGAGCCGAAAAATTCGCTTGTTAAGCAGTATCAGGCATTGTTTGAGTTGGACGGTGTAAAGCTCAACTTCAATGATGATGCTATTGAGGAGCTTGCGAAAATCACGGTAGAGAAAAATACAGGTGCGCGCGGACTTCGTTCATCGTTCGAGAAAGTCTTAAATCCGCTTATGTTCAGTGTTCCGTCCGATAAGTCCATAACTTCGGTTACCATAACCAAAGAAACGGTCTTGGGCGGCTTGCCGCAAATTGAACACAGCGATGCACAAAAACGCATTTCTTCGTAAAAAAATTACTGACAGTTTTTTAGCTGTCAGTAATTTTTTGTTTTTTATTATTCATCAAAAAGTGATGTTGAAAGATATCTGTCACCTGTGTCGGGCAGAAGTACGACTATATTTTTACCGCGGTTTTCGGGTCGCTTTGCAAGAAGTGTCGCCGCATATGCCGCCGCACCCGACGAAATGCCGACAAGCACGCCCTCTTTTTTGCCGATTAGCCTGCCGATATTAAATGCGTCCTCGTCGCTTACGGGTATTATCTCGTCATATATTTCGGTATTCAAAACCTCGGGGACGAACCCTGCGCCGATGCCCTGTATCTTGTGCGCACCTGCAACGCCCTGTGAAAGAACGGGGGAGGTAGCAGGCTCTACCGCGACAATTTTAATTTCGGGGTTGCGCGATTTAAGGTATTCGCCGACACCCGTAATCGTGCCGCCTGTGCCGACGCCTGCGACGAAAATATCAACCTTGCCGTCGGTATCGGCGTATATTTCCGGGCCTGTGGTTTCGCGGTGAACAGTCGGATTTGCAGGGTTTACAAATTGACCTGCAACAAAGCTGTTGGGTATTTCCTTTGCAAGCTCGTCGGCTTTTGCTATTGCGCCTTTCATACCAAGCTTACCCTCGGTTAAAACAAGCTCTGCACCGTATGCTTTCATAAGCTTGCGGCGTTCAATCGACATAGTTTCGGGCATTACTATTATTATGCGGTAGCCACGCGCGGCGGCAACCATTGCAAGACCAATGCCTGTATTGCCGGATGTCGGCTCAATTATAACAGAGTCGGCTTTAAGCTTGCCATCCTTTTCGGCTGTGTCGAGCATTGCTTTTGCAACCCTGTCCTTTACCGAACCGGCAGGATTAAGATATTCAAGCTTTGCCAAGATTTTTGCCTCAAGCGAAAGCTCCTTTTCGATATGTGTCAGCTCCAGAAGCGGTGTTTTGCCGATAAATTCATCGGCAGATTTATAAATGTTTGACATATAAAAGCCCCCTGTAAATTTAAGATATTAACAGTATAGCCTATAAAGCCTATTTTGTCAATAGGTTTTATAGGCTATTTTAAAATTTTCAGTGTTTTTTTGCGAAAACGGTATTCTTTAATTCGCGAATATGCGTTTTTGTATTTGCCCACTTTCAGGTGGTCAAACGCCGCAAAAAGGTGTTCTTGTACTATATTGCGGCTTTCAAGCAAATGGTTGTACCGCTTTTGCAACTTTTGCGACTCTTGCGCCTTGTCTTTTAAGGCTATGGTACCGTCAAATAAATCCTGTCCGATTTTGTCTGAAAGCTTTTCAAGCGCGCGTGCCGCATCGTCAATAGCTTTCATACGCGACTCTATTTTAAGTGCGTGGAAAGTTGTAATAACCGTGTCGGTTATAATCATTGCCGTAAACAGCAGTATTGCCGTGATGCCTATGGTGTGAGGTAATAGCCTTGCGACTTTTTTCGATAAGCGGCTGAAATATGTATACCACACTCATACAGCCGATACCCCATAGCAGTGAAAATACAAGACATATGTAGCCGCCTATGTTCATAAAGCAGTCGGAATAATCCCAAAGCCTTGTGTGCAGTACCTTTTCGGCAAGCCACCCGACAGCAAATTCGACAGCAGAGGTTATAAGCACCGACATTATAAATACCGAAATCTGTCGGTCAAGCATAGGGGACAGCAGGTAGATTACCGCGATAACCCCAAAGCCGTAAATGGGGCAAACAGGACCGAGCAAAAAGCCGCGGTTTACGAATTTTGAATGTTTAAACGCGGCAAAAACCACTTCGGTACACCAACCCAAAAATGCGTATATGAAAAAATACAGAAAAGCGGTGTAAAATGGCAGCTCAATTTAGTCGAATTCCCTCCAAAAATCCGTAACGGCTTTTTCATACCGTTCGGGTTCTTTACAATAGCTCATACCGTGGTCTGCGTTCGGCACACTCAAAAGCTTTTTCGGCGCGGCACAGGCGGCGTAGTTTTCGTATGTCATTTTAATCGGCACAAACTTGTCATTGGTACCGTGTATAAACAGCACGGGGATTTTACAGTTTTTCATTGCCGACACCGTACTGCAAGAATTCGTGCCCGTTTTAAATCTTCTTTTAAACATACTATCGGCAAACGGCCCGTGAAGTGCATATGATAAATGCAGGTTTTCGGTGGTAATGTACTTCCATATAGCTTTCGGCGAGGTATAGCCGCAGTCTGCCATAATGCCCTTAACCTGTTTCGGCATTTCGAGTGCGGCACTCATAAGCACGGTTGAGGCACCCATAGATATACCTGCAAGATATATCGGCATATCGCCGTACTTGTCGGCGGCGTATTCAGCCCATTTTTGACAGTCGTACCGTTCGGCAACGCCAAAGCACATATGCTCGCCTCCGCTGTTTTGCTGACCGCGTTGCTCGGCGAAAATTACCGTACAGCCGTTTGCGTGCCAAAAGTCGGCAATCATACAAAAATCCCTGTCCCAAGACGAGCGCCAGCCGTGCATTGCAATTATAATACGCTTTGCGTTTTCGGCGATGTATTCGTGACCAGCAAGTCGCGTACCGTCAAAGGAATTAAGGGTGATTTCGTTCATTTCCTTTTCACGCAATTTTTCGGCGGCGAGACTCCATTCTCGTTTAAATTCATCGGTTTGTTCACTGCCCGAAATTTTACCCTGCAATTTTTTCATTACCCTCGGTTGCTCGCGGTTTGTTGCGGTGTCAACAAGCAGTCGCGTTGTGGCATATACCAAGCCCGTTATACCTGCTGCCGTTGCCGCAACACCCGTAATAAGCTTTAAAGCTTTTTTCATATAATTCACCAACCTTATAATTATTGTACCCTGTTTTTATTATATTTTAGCACAAGCGGTTGCTTTTTTCAATAATTCTGTTGCATATCCGCGCTGTTCGTGTTAAAATTATAATAGCATAATAGCTTGAAAGGGGAATTTTTATGGAATTATTGTTAATTGCTGTTGTTATTGCCGTGTTGGTGATAATATTCTGCAATGTTCGTGTTGTACCGCAGGCGACCGAGTTTGTTATCGAGCTTTTGGGTAAGTACAAAACAACTTGGGGTGCAGGCTTGCATGTAAAAGTTCCGTTTATTGAAACAATTGTTAAAAAGATAACCTTAAAAGAGCAGGTTATCGATTCGCCCCCACAGCCCGTTATTACAAAAGATAATGTAACAATGCAAATCGATACCGTTGTTTTCTTTAATATTTTCGATGCAAATTTATTTACATACGGCGCTGTTAATCCGATTACAGCACTTGAAAATCTTACCGCGACGACTCTGCGTAATATCGTCGGCGGTATGACACTTGATGATACCCTTACCTCGCGCGACGGAATAAACGCAGAAATGACAAATGTGCTTGATGCCGCAACCGATAAATGGGGCATTAAGGTAAACCGTGTCGAGCTTAAAAATATTATTCCGCCCAAGGAAATTCAAAACGCAATGGAAAAGCAAATGAAGGCAGAGCGCGACCGCCGCGAAACACTTTTGCAGGCAGAGGGCCACAAGGCGGCGGCTATAACCCGTGCAGAGGGTGACAAGCAGGCTATAATACTTGCGGCTGAGGGTGAAAGAGATGCGAGAATTGCGCGCGCCGAGGGCGAGGCAAAGGCTATTTTCCTTGCAAAAAAGGCAGAGGCAGACGGCTTGGCGGCTTTAAAAGAGGCGGCGGCAGATGCGTCAGTGCTTGAGCTGAAAAAGTACGAGGCTCTTGTAAAAATGTGCGACGGCAAGGCGGCGAAAATTATCATTCCGACCGATGTTGTTAAAACAGCAGAGCAGAGTGTTTTGTTTTCGGAGCTTACAGGTTTAGGTGACAGCACAAAATCCTTGCCCGAAGAGATAATGTCCAAAAAGCCCGACCCATGTTGTAATGAAGAGGATTATCAAAAAGAAAAGGATAGCTATAAAGGTTTTTAACGGTGTTTATGAAGAGTGTAAAATACAACGCCGCTTTAATGTCATATATCGGCGAAAAACAAAAGAGTTTACAGCGCGGCTCTGCTCGCGACTGGTGGTATAAAGGCAGTCTCCTGCGCAAAATAGTTGCCGTAATTTACGAAATTGCTTTTTACCTTACAATTGCCGTGAATTTTGTAATTATCAGCGGCTATTCAATGCGCATTGACCGTCTTTCGGGCGCGACTGGTGTGGCACAGGAGCGACTTGTACTTAACACATCTTTGCGTGCGTTCTTGTTTGGCTCGGTCATTCTTGCTGTTGCATATATCATAAGAAAACTGTTTTTACATACTAAGCCCAAGTCGGTTACCGAAAGAAAATGGCTTGTGGTGGCTTTTGTCGCACTTACCGTGCTGGCTGTGGCTATACTTTTTACGGCGGCGTTCAGCGCACTTGTAACGGGTAATACAGATAACATTTATGCCGAGTCGCTTGAAAGTACCGTTTCTACACTTGCCGTGGTAAAGCTTGTTGCATTTCATATCGTCCCTCTTGCAATACTTCTTTTGGCGGCGGTGATGTATTCTGTTTTCAACGCAAAATGCGACGGCGAGAAAAAGGCAATGTACAAAAAAACCGCGGATAATTTGTTTTCCGAATTTATAAGACAAAATACGTCATATACGCAAGAGCAGTGGGAAGATTATCTTAACGGGTATGCCACGCAAAAGCGTGAAAAAGATTTTGTTTAAATTGACAACAAACGGCACTTAAATTTGTACAATATTTATGTTGAAAGTTTTAAGTGGTTATTGTATAATTTATATGAAATTCATTGAGAGGAAGTTTCCTATGAACTTTTTAAAAAAAGCAGTAGCTGTTTTTTCGGCACTGTGCCTTACAGCAACACTTTTTGCAGGTAGCGCTTTTGCAGACACTAATATTAAGGGCTCTGTTTCATTAGGTGGCGAGCTTGGCAAAGATGGCAACAAAAATATTTCGGTTAATTTCACTGTCCCCGATCAGGTTCGAAAGGTTTACGGTCTTCAGCTTTCTGTAAAGCTACCCGACGGTTTTAAAGTTGTAGGCTTTAATACTAAGCTCAGCGGTGCGGGAAATTACAGCGAGGTTAATAAGGATGTTTATAATATCGCTTTGGAAACTGGTGAAAGCGGTAAATCTTTTCAGCAACAGCTTGATAAGGTAAACGATGCATATACCGTTGCAACGCTTGCGGTAGATTACCCTGCGAACACCCCTGCAAAAGAGTATAGTGCAGAGGTTGTTGTTAAAGAGCTTGTTCATTCCGAACGCGATTTGAGTGAAAACGCTTTTTTAAAGCTTACTAACACAGAGGCGGACACCGTTACTTTCAAGGTAGCGGCTTGTAAGCATACAAAAACCACCTTAAAAAATGCAAAATCGGCTACTTGTACCGCAAAGGGCTATACAGGCGATAAGGTTTGTAACGATTGCGATACCGTGGTTTCAAAGGGCAAAACGATAGCCGCAAAG
>CAZIEH010000094.1:0-5870 GCA_964538695.1 uncultured Eubacterium sp.
GTATTATATATATTATAGTACATTTTTTTGCAAATTACAACTTTTCAAGTAAGAAATAGGCGTTATTTGATAGTATTGAGGTTAAAAAATCCCCCCGAGCCTAAAATGAATAAAAAGGTTCGGAGGGTTGTATTTTCACGCTATTGCGTTAAGTGCACATTTTATGCCTCTGCGCATTTTTCAGAGGCCTTGTTCGCTTTGAAATACGAACGCAGAGAGTTTACGACGATAATTACGCCGAGAACCATAAGCAATACGGCGATTATAAGCTGTAAGCCCTCTACAAGGAAGGTGGCACTGCCCGCTGTAAATGCCTTAACAAGGGCAATGGTGCGCTGTACCAATGCGGTGCCTGTTACGCAAAGCATAATGATAAGCGGCGGGAACAGCATTTTGTTGCTTCTGCCTGTTACTTTCATAAATACGCAAAGTGTAACCAAAACCAAGGCTGAAAGCAGCTGGTTTGCAGAGCCGAAAAGTGGCCAAATGTTTGCGTAACCAACCTTGGTAAGAACGAATGCCGCCGCCAAGGTTAATACGGTTGCAAAATATTTGTTGCAAACAACCTTTCTCCAAACAGGGGCGTTTTTCATATCATCAACCGAGAACAGCTCTTGAAAGCTCATTCTGCCTATACGCGCAACGGCGTCAAGACTTGTAAGTGCCAGTGCCGATACGCACATAGTCATAAAGCACTGTGCAACATATGCGGGGATGTGGAACATTTGCAAAAATCCCGCAACACCGTTAGAGAAGATTTGGAAAGGTGTACCTGCGGCAGGTGTGCCGTCAGCCGCGGCAGCCGCACCTGCAACGCAAAGTGCGATTACGGCAAGCAGACTTTCAAGAACCATTGCACCGTAGCCGACCTTTAACATATCCTTTTCGTTGCTGATGGTTTTTGATGATGTACCCGAGGATACAAGGCTGTGGAAGCCCGAAACAGCACCGCAGGCAACTGTTACAAACAAAATGGGGAAGAGGTTGCCGAGGCTTTCGTTGTTAAAGCCTGTAAATGCAGGCAAATTCATTGTGGGGTGTGCAACTATAAGACCCAAAACCGCACCTGCAATCATACCGACAAACATATATGTTGTCATTATATCGCGCGGCTGTTTAAGCATCCACATAGGAACGACAGCGGCAAAGAAAATGTATGCAAAGGTGATGTATGCCCAGGTGGTTTTGCCTGCTGTTATGGGCAGCATCATACCGATTGCCAACGCGGCAACGGTGAAAACAAGACCCAAAACAGTGCTTTTCCAGCCCGAAAGGTTGAATTTTTTTACAATAAAGCCAAGCAAGACCGCAAAGCCCATAAATAAAAGTGAAATTGTGCCTGCCGCGCCGTTTGCGGTGGCGGTATCTGCCAAAACGGTTGCGCCTACCGTGTTTACGGTAAATGCATTAAATGTGCCTGCAACCATATCTGCAAAAGCGGCTATTACAAGCAGTGTGAATAACCAACAGAACAAAAGAAATAATTTTCTGCCGAGCTTGCCTATGTATTTTTCAATAAGCATACCCATCGATTTGCCCTTGTTCTTAACGCTTGCGTAAAGTGCACCGAAATCGGTAACGGCACCGAAGAAAATGCCGCCGATAAGTATCCACAGCAGTACGGGTACCCAACCGAACACAGCCGCTTGAATAGCGCCTGTTACAGGGCCTGCACCTGCAATTGATGAAAATTGATGACTGAATACGCTCCAACCGTTTGCCGGAACGTAATCCTGACCGTCCTCGTTAGTAACGGCAGGGGTTTTTGCTTTCGGGTCAATACCCCATTTGTTTGCAAGCCATCGACCGTAAAAAACATACGCCGCTACAAGCAGGACCGCCGCAACGAGAACAATTACTAATGTGTTCATAGTATTTCGCTTCCTTCTTTGAAGATTTTATTGCCAAGGCTTTACAAAAAATCGCGTGCACAAACGAATTTTTGCAGGTGTCTTATTGCCGAATAAAGTGTTTTAAGCAACAAAAAAACCTTCGCCTCTTTGTCAACCTCAAACTAAACAAAGAGACGAAAGCCAAAATTCAAACTTCCGCGGTACCACTCTTTTTTACCCTTAAAGGATACGCCTCAAGTGCCATCACACTTTATCTCTGTTACGGGAGCACCCGTCTGCAACTACTTGTTATTTATCATAATTTCATTGCAGCCACTCCATGGTGATTTTCGGTAATTCGCCCTAATGCCTCGCACCGACCGACATTTCTCTGAAAAAAGCGTAATCACTTACTTGCCCATTTCATAGTGTTTAAAATTTTATGTCAGTCATTATAGCACTGCATTTTTTGTTTGTCAATACTTTTTTTAGAAAAATTTAATATGTAAAGCGACAAAAATTTATGCTTTAATCACTGTGTGCAGCCTTTTTGATTTTTTCGCAAACCACTATATATCTGTCAAAGTCGCCGTTACCGTTCGAAATGCAGGTGATAAGTGTCAGCTGCTGTTTGCCGCTTTTTATAAACAAATCGTTACTGTTGTGCTTATCGACTGTTTTCTTGGCGGTCACAGTGTATTTTATCGTTTCAAAATAGCTTTTTATACTGACCTCATCACCGATATTAAGCTGTTTTATATTGTCGAAAAAATTCTGCCGATATACCCCGTATGTGCGGCTATTGCGACATTTGTATCCCCATCACTAATCGGTAATGATGTGTTGCAAAGGTGCGCCGCACTACAGCTCATATTTTTCTCGTTTGCACCGAGATATACCAGAAGCCGCAAATTGATTGACGGCGCGGTAATATAGCAGTAAATATTATCCTCTATTCCGTAGCGTGACATATCGAGTGCGGCGGTGGTGTAGTCGGAGGTGTCAACTGTTCCCTGATTGTTGATAAGGCTTTTGTTATATTCTGCGCTGTCTGCATATAAACGGTCAAGCTCGTCGGCGAAAATCAGCCTTTTGGCGGAGGTTCTTTTGCCGTTTTTATCAATAGGATATCCGGCGGTATCGGTGATTTTTTCATTCACCGCTTGCTTTAATGTGATGTTAACAATGCTTTGTGCTTGCTTGTCAAAGCGTTCGGTTATTTTTATCGCCTTTTGTGTGCCTATATAATTTGATATATACGGTAAAAGCAAGCTTGCAACCCCTGCAACCAAAAGCAGGGTTGCCGTAATCGACAAAAAGGTTATGGAATTATTGTTTTTGCGGCTCATAGCTTTTTACCTTTCTCCGACTTGGCACTGCTTACGAATTTATGGACTTTTATCAATTTATTCGAAGCCTTGCGCAGTATAAATAATACAGTCAATGTAACTGCGGCAATAATCGCACACAGAATTACCGCAGCATTTATATACCCTATTTCACAACCCATAAGGTAAAACGAATTTTTTTCGATTTTTAAAACCCTTGGGGTTAAGTCTGCGGCAGATTTATCGTTTTCGACCCTTACACCGCGTACAAGCAGGCGGTGGGTGTTGATAGAGTATGGCGCGCAGGTAATAAGTGTGATATAGCTTTTGTTTTCCGTTATGCTCAGGTCAGAGGTATCGGTCGGTGAAACTATCTTTATTCGGTCGACCTCATACTTTAAGGTGTCGTTCAAAATATGAATATAGAAGCTGTCGCCCTTTTCAAGCTTGGGCAGATAGTCGAAAAATGACCTTGTCGGATAAGCGGAATGAGCCGATAACACACAATGTGTGCTTTTACCGCCGATAGGCATAGCTGTGTTTTCGAGATGTCCGACGCCTTTTTTAAGCACCTCAAGCGATGTGCCGTGATATATGGGTAAATATAAATTTATTTTCGGAATATCAATATAACCCATAAGCCCGTAGCCGTCGGTATCAAGTATTTCCTCGTAGCTTTCGCCGGATTTTTCGGTTGTCTTTTCGGAAAACGGGTCGGTTAATGTCGCAGTGTTAAGCAGATTTTTGTTATAGTCCTGCGCCGCTTTAAGCATTTTTTCCGTTTCGGGGCTTGTCAATAAGGCGGCGTTATCAAGATATGCAACAGCATTATTTCTTGACTGAAGATTGTTTACAACGGCACTTGCCATAGGGTAGAACAGCAGACCGACACCAACGGCAAATATAGTCGCAATTGCAATTATAGGAAGTTTGTTTTTCATAGAATTTTCCTTTACGACAGTGCGGCTTTAAAATAAAGTAAAAGGCTTCCGTATAATACCTACTGACAGCGTAAAAATTCGGAAGCCTGTTTAATATTCTATTTTGCAAGCTTTTTCTTTTTTATAACAAGTATAAAAAGAACAGCGGCAATAGCTATAAGCGAAGCACCCGTTACTGTGAAAAACGCCGTACCCGCGCCGCCGGTTTGCGGCATAGCAGTCGGTGTCATGGCAATATTGACGGGCGTTACGGAGCTGCTACCGTCAACAACTACTTGGAATACGGTGGTGTTCAGATTATAACCGTTCGGTGTAGATAATAATTTTATATAGTATGTTCCCTTTGCGAATTTGTAAGCAAATTTTGCCATACCGTCAGCACCCGAGGTTGCTGTGGCAAGCTGTGTTGTGCAAGCATCATCGGAATAAACCGCAAATGCTGCACCCGACAATTTTTTAGATGTGTCAGTAGGGTCAACCATACTTACGCTGATTTCGTATGTTGTTACCGAAACGGTTTCACCCTCTACCGTAGCCTCGGATTGGTTGGCGAACTTGTATATCATCGAGCTGTGACAATTGATTTTCGACCCAACTATCGCATCGGAGGTAAGCTTTGTTGAAAATTCAACGACAACTTGCTCGTAACCGTAAAATGCATCACTGTTTATTTCGGAAGCCTTAATTTCGACAGAAAAGGTGTTGCCCGAAGCATTGTCAAGCTTGTTATACGCAAGGTCGACCTTGTTTGTACCCTTAACCGCCTTTACAGAGTTAATGCTGACTGCATTTTTATCAAGGCTTGCATCGAGCTTTGCATTAAGAATGTATTTTTCAGTCTTGTTAGAGGCGGTTCCCGTTATATCAGCCGTAATAGTGTAGCTGATGGTATCGCCTGTGCTGACAGATTTATCCGCCTGTGTTCCGTCACCGAACGACAAATAAGCATCGGGTGTCGAGCCGTCCTTTACCTTGCGGTCAACCGAAAACGAGGTTGTACCGTGGACGGTAACTATTGAATTGCTTAAAATAATGGCATCTGCAACAGGTGTACCTATACATTTTACATAGTATATACCGTCATCAAGACCCGAAAAGGTTTTGTCGGTACCGATTGTCAGCCAAGAACCCAAGGAGGTACCAAGTGTGGCATAGTTTGTAACCTTGTCGCAAGCGGCAAGAAGGTCGGCGGTACTGCTAAGGTCCTTTGCAAGCTCCGCAATAATGTCTGCATCGGTCGCAACAGCGGTGTAAGCACCGCTTTGGTCACGAGTTGCAATTTTAAATGTCTCAAAGGTATAACCCAATTTTGAACATTGCACCGTAAACGAACCGTCGGCGGCAAATGCTGTGGGGACAGTTGATATAAGCACCATTAGCGCAAGTGTGATTGTCGCGATTTTTTTAATTGTTTTTGACATATAAAATTCCTCCCTTAAACATAATGCTTTTTAGCTTTGTAAATATTATATAACAGGCAATTTATCATTACGAGCAAAAAAATGAACAATTATTCAATATTTTTCATTTGGGATGACGGGCACTTAATAGTAAAAAACGAATAATAGAAAAACCAAAGCCCGTTCTCGCAAGAGAATAGGCTTTGGTTTGGAGCAGGCGGCGGGAATCGAACCCGTGCAGTCAGCTTGGGAAGCTGAAATTCTACCATTAAATTACGCCTGCATATTAAATTTATGACAAAGTTAATCGCTGTTGCAACAACAATATTACCACAAGGCGACAATTTTGTCAATGCCGCCCCTTTAATT
>CAZIEH010000095.1:0-5824 GCA_964538695.1 uncultured Eubacterium sp.
CCCTTTTGAAAGCCGCAATTAACGCAGATAACCGCGCCGTCGTCAATGGGTTTGCCGCAATTTTTACAAAACATAACATAATCCCCCTTAATATACCAAGTATGCCGTTATTTCGTATGCCGTTATTTCGCATACTCTATGCATAAATCATACAATAATCGCTGAAATTTGTCAAGCGCTTTTTGTGTTTTTAGCCAAATTTCGCCACTTATCGAGTACCGCCGCCAAAGCCACCGCCCGAGAAACCGCCGCCACCGCCGAATGAGGCTTTGCCGCCCTTGCCGTTGCTTTCGGCAACCGTCATAGCGTTGTACATATGTGTACAATAGCCATAGGCGAAAACCGTGTTAAATTCGTATTCCTCAATCTGCGGTACATATTCGGGATACAGCTTTTTAAGTTGCTTTGCCACCTCATCAGCAATGCCGAACATGGTTGCATAGGTAAGCATTTCCTGCCAAACAGGCGCTTCTTGAAGTGAACGCTCGCCTATTAATGAAAATTCAAGCAAATATTTGCGGTATCCGACAAGCTCGGCAAGCTGTTTCTTGCCCTCGTCGGTCAAATTATCAAGCCGCATCTGCTTAAATCCACCCTTGCGGTATTCGGGGTCGGGTAGCCGCTGTTTGCCGTAAATAAGGCAATCGTCGATAAAGCTACGCAGCTTCGTCGGGTTCTTTTCGCAATATTTGCGCATTTCCTTACGCTGTAAAATGCCGTCACTGCCTGCCGCCGCTTTCATAATATCGTAAAGTCGGCGGTCAAAGCTGTCGCCGCCGCGCTTTTCAAAGACCAACTCGGTCTTACTGCGCTGGCCGCTTTCGTCGGTAACAGGCACAATACAGCCGTCGTTAATCATATTTACAATGCGCGCCGAAATAATGCCCGTTTCCTTGCACATATTAAAATTGCTTGCAAGTGCAAACGCCGCGTTCAGGTCGCCGAAGCAGGGTGCCTCGCGATGGTATCCGACCGTTTTTGTAAATCTTTTTAATTTCAGCGACAAGCCGATGTTTATAACAATTACGGCTATTATAATAAGCGCAACTATCGAAAATATTGCGATTACTATAATCATCTCTATATCCGCATCGTCGTCATAATAACTGCCGTCGAACGCCTGCTCGCGCAAGTCATAAAAGGTGCCCTCGCCCTGCCGTATTTCCTTGGCAAAAACGCCCTTTTCAAACCCGAGCAGTAGGGTCATATGGTTTTCCTCGGTAATATCGCTGTCGGTCGAGGCATATACCGTGCCGTTGTCGAAAACAATATCGCCGTCATAGCCAAACGCCCAAATTTTACAATTTTTATTATTGATTTCGTCGCCGTTTTTCAGCGATATTCTTACACTGCCCGCCGTGGGTCCCGTGTTCATTTCGGGATTTATAAACCGAAACAAAAAGCCGTCGTTATCGCTGTATCCGCCCACCACGCCTTTAACGGTGTAACGAATGGTATATGTGTTTTTGCCGTACTGCGATATGCCCCAGCAAACCTCGCACTCGTCATCGTCGATTTCGTTTATACCGCAGGTTTTTGCCTTTTTCTTGAAAGAGCGACCTGTATCCCACTCGTCAAGCGTTTTGTACCTGCCATTTTGGTCACTTACCGTAAAATCGGTAATTTCAAGGTCGTCGCCCAGGCGAAAGGGATAATAAACCTCAGTACCTTCACAAAAATCGCCCGTCCAAACCTGTGTGATTGTGGCGGAGCCGTTTTCGGTATCTAAAACCGCATCAACCGTTATGCTTTCAACACGATTGTCGGCGGCAAGCACTGTTGTACCGAGCGTGGCAAGCGTTACCAGCGTAAAAAGTGCCGCAATAAATCTTTTCATATCAACACCCTGCTACTTCATATCGGGCATTTGTGCCTTTTCGGGTTCTGCCTGCAAATAATCGCGCTGACCGATATTCAGCATACCTGCGGCAATACTTGTCGGGAACATACGAATTTTGCGGTTAAGCTTTGTAACGCAGTCGTTGTATACAAGTCGGCTTTGACGAACCGCCTTTTCGTAAGAATTGACCGAATTCATAGCTTCTATATAATTTTGATTTGCCTTTAAATCGGGGTACTGCTCGGCAATTGCGTTAATTCTGCCCAGAGCATCGGTAATAACATTCTCCTGCGCCTCGACATCGCCTGCGCTTGAGCCGGCATTTATAACACTGCGGCGTGCGTTCACCGTGTTTATAAGGGTTTCGGACTCGTGCTTGGCATAGCCCTTTGCCAAATCCAAAAGTGCCGTAAGCGCGTCAAAACGGCTTGAAAGCTGAACACCTATTTGACTTAGTGCATTGTTTACATTTTCATCAAGACGCACAAGACCGCGCTGTGCAGAAATAAACCACACAACCAAAATGACAATAACCACTGCTAAAATAATCCAAGGCATAACAAATTCCTCCGTTCATTTTTCGGCGGCAAACGCCTACCGATTTATATAATTATATCATATTTTACAAAAAAGTACAGCATTATTTGAAACAACGGTTGAAATTGCTTGTCAAAGGTGTTAAAATATCGGTAACAAATTGCAAAGGGGTTTGTTGTTCAGTATGAATATAATTGTTGTTGGATGCGGCAAAATAGGAACAGAGATAATCGCGAGCCTCGTTTCAGAGGGACACGATGTCGTCGCTTTGGATTCAAATGCGGCGGCTCTTTCGCATATTACCGACACATATGATGTTATGGGCGTTTGCGGCAATGGCGCCGATTGCGATATTTTAAGCGAGGCAGGTATTGAAAACACCGATATTTTCGTTGCAGTAACAGGTCTTGACGAGCTGAATATGTTAAGCTGTCTTATCGCAAAAAGAATGGGCGCAAAGCACACAGTTGCGCGTATTCGCAACCCCGAATACAACGACCGCAGCTTGGGATTTATGAAAAAACAGCTTGACCTTTCGGTTTCGATTAATCCCGAGCTTATGGCGGCGCAAGAGCTTTTTAATATTTTAAAATTTCCCGGTGCCGTAAAAATAGAGCCGTTCGCAGGCAGAAACTTCGAGATGGTGGAAATTATACTTAAAGACGGCTCTCCGCTTGACTGTATGCCGCTTAGTATGCTACGCGATAAGTTCAAGGAAAAGCTTTTGGTATGCGTTGTACAGCGCGGCGACAAGGTTTATATACCCGACGGAAGCTTTGTGCTTAAAAGCGGCGACAAGCTGGGCATAACCGCAACACCGCAGGATATACACAAATTTTTGCGCTCTATCGGCGTTTTGCAAAAGCAGGCGCGAAATGTTATGCTTCTCGGTGCAAGTCGCACAACCTACTATCTTGCAAAGCTGTTGTGCAATATAGGCACCAATGTAAAAATACTTGACCGCGACGAAAAGCGATGCCGTATGTTCAGCGAGGCGTTGCCGAAAGCAGTCGTAATACACGGCGACGGCGCACAGCAGGAATTATTGCTTGAAGAGGGCATAAATACAACCGATGCGTTTGTGTCGCTTACAGGTATGGATGAGGAAAATATACTTATCTCTATCTTCGCCGCGTCGCAAAATGTTCCCAAGGTTATTTCAAAGGTCAACCGTAACGAGCTTTCGGCTATGGCACAGCGTTTGGGGCTTGACTGCATTGTATCTCCGCACAAAACCATATCGAATATAGTTGTGCGCTATGCGCGCGCCCTGCAAAATTCTATGGGCAGTAATGTCGAAACGCTGTATAAGCTTATGGATGGGCAAGCCGAGGCGTTGGAATTTAATGTTAAGCCCGACTCTCGCCTTGTGAATATCCCCTTAAAAGACCTTGAGCTGAAAAACAATATTCTTATAGCAGGTATTATTCGCGAGCGCCGTTCCATAATTCCCAACGGCGACGATGTAATACTTTCGGGCGACCATGTTGTTGTTATCGCAACCGGTCACCAGCTTAAAGACCTTTCGGATATTTTGAAGTAAGGAAGTCCTGTTTATGAACCGAAGAATGATTTTGGCGGTAGTGGGGCGTATTATGCGAATTGAGGCATTTTTGCTTTTACTGCCTGCCGCCGTTGCCGCAATATACCGCGAAACAGCTTTAACGGCGTATCTCGCAACTGCTGTGGGTGCGGCGATAGTCAGCACTGTAATACTTATTGTAGCGCGACCGGATAACGACAACATTTTCGCGAAAGAGGGGTTTATTATAACCGCGCTTTCGTGGATTATGCTGTCAGCCGTTGGCGCTGTGCCGTTTGTTATTACGGGTGAAATACCGTACTATGCCTCTGCCTTTTTTGAAACGGTAAGCGGCTTTACCACGACAGGCTCGTCGGTAATAGTCGATGTCGAGGCACTCAGTCACGCGTCGCTGTTTTGGCGAAGCTTTACACACTGGGTCGGCGGTATGGGTATTTTGGTGCTTATGGCGGCGATTTTCCCGTCAACCTCTGGCAAGACTATGCATATTTTAAAAGCCGAAATGCCCGGACCCATTATCGGCAAGCTTGTGCCGCGCGTTCGCGACACGGCAAAGCTGCTTTACATAATATATATTGCTTTAACAGTCGTTGAGGTGATTTTCCTACTGCTCGGCGGTATGTCGCTTTTTGACAGCGTTGTTCACGCTTGCGGCACCGCTGGTACAGGCGGCTTTGCCATAAAATCCGACGGCCTTGCGGGGTACAGCCCGTATTTGCAATGGGTTATAACAATATTTATGCTCATTTTCGGCGTAAACTTCAACCTTTACTATCTTGTTTTGATACGCCGTTTTCGTTCCGCGATAAAAAGCAGCGAGCTATGGTGCTACATCGGTGTAATTGCCGTTTCCGTCGCGGCAATTACGGTAAACATAATGCCGATATGCCAATCTTTCGGCGAGGCATTACGCTATTCGGCTTTTCAGGTTTCGTCAATTGTGACCACAACGGGTTATTCGACAACCGATTTTAACCTGTGGCCGCAATTTTCAAAAACCGTGCTGTTCTTGCTTATGTTTATGGGCGGTTGCGCAGGCTCTACCGCAGGCGGCTTTAAGGTTTCGCGAATAATGCTGCTTTTTAAATCTATGAAACGCGAAATTAAAAAAATGCTTCATCCGCGCTCAATCGGCTCGGTAAGCTTTGAGGGCAAACGCCTTGACGATGCAACAATCGGCAGTGTAAACAACTATCTTGTTGTATATGTCGCTTGCCTTGTTGTGCTTACGCTGTTGCTCGGGTTCGAGCCGCTTGGCTTTGAAACAAACATTTCGGCGGCTGTAACCTGCTTTAACAATGTCGGCCCGGGCTTTGCCGCGATAGGGCCATATTCAAACTTTTCCTGCTACTCACCGTTTTCGCAGGTTATACTGTCGTTCGCAATGTTGCTTGGCAGGCTTGAAATTTACCCGATGCTGTTCATCTTTTCGCCATCGGTATGGAGCAAGAAACGCTGATTTTTAAAAAATTCTTCCGATAGATATATTATTCGCATTTTTGCGCAAACTAAATATATCATCATTCGGGAGGTGAAATTCAGTGGAAAACACAGGTGTAAAATGTGATGT
Organism: uncultured Eubacterium sp.; assembly: GCA_964538695.1. Taxonomy (GTDB): domain Bacteria; phylum Bacillota; class Clostridia; order Oscillospirales; family Acutalibacteraceae; genus UMGS1532. The sequence goes on from CAZIEH010000095.1 coordinate 5,491, forward strand.
TTGCGAGTGCATACACAACTGTTGCTCTAACAAATGCAAGCTTGACACAATTGAAATTACCCATATGGCAACCGGCGAAAAATGCGTATCGACTCCGCATTTTTGCAAAAGCTATCAAAGTAAATAATTATCGTGTAAAATAAAACCGTTTACCCCATATGCCTGTCGCCGCAAGCGAACACGGCTGTGGGGTATTTTTTAAAAAGCGAATTTTTTTGCAAAAAAGGCTTGACTATTGCCACAATGTGTGATATTATAATTTGGCAGTGAAAATTGCAAACGCGCCGGTAGCTCAGTTGGATAGAGTGTTTGGCTACGAACCAAAAGGTCGGGG
>CAZIEH010000096.1:0-5732 GCA_964538695.1 uncultured Eubacterium sp.
CACTTGCCCTCTTTGTATCGTAAAGCAGATTGTTCTTTTCGGAGAATTGACGGTATGCTTTTTGTTGTTCGTTAATCTTCTTCTGTACTTGCTTTGCACCTATTTCGTCACCTGCAGCGGAAAGTGGTTCAATACATTGTGACTTGCAACAAGCTTTAAACATTCTGCTAAAGATAGAAAAATGCGATACCCGATTTTAAAAACCGAGTATCGCATTTTTTATCGCACTACTTTATGGTAGATATCTATTTCAGTAATGCTATCTAACTGTTGTATTGAAATTACCTTGTGGGCGGCATTTTTGATACAAAAAATTAAATTATAAGTATTTACTTAACCTCGAAAGCCGCAAAGCCATACGGTGCAATATCTGTCAAGGTTACCGTATTGCCGTTGATTTTGCCATTGCAATTATAAAATTCGGCACTGTCGTATGCTTTGTCAAGTGCCACGATAGGCGCATTTATTTCGTCGGGGAAGAAATTGATAAGCAAAACGCTGAGTGCATTTCCGTTCGATGAGGTAAGTATATATAAGTTAGGCGATTTGAGTGAAACGGCGGGCATTTTTTTACCGCAAATCCACTCAATACCCTCAACAAGCTGTTGCTGTCTGAAATAGCTGTTGAAATAGCCAGCGCTGACAGTGTCGCAGGTTTGGAAATCGCCTGCGAATACAAAAAATCGTGTGCCGTCGGCGTTTTCGTAAGTATATGACCCGATATGGCGTGAATGCTCAATATCAGCGGTTATTACATACGATTTAACGGTAGCATTGTCAGATATTTCAATGTGCTTTATACTGCAACCCGAAATGCCGATTTCAGTATCGTTATAATCGCAATAATACTCACTGCTGATATTTGCAAGCGGAGTAGAGAATTTAATACCAGTATCGACACCGCGTTCTTTCAAAATTTCAGCGGCGGTAGAGTCGATTATAGCACCGTTTTTGAGGCTTTTAAGCGGTATTTGCCTTGCATGTTCACCGAATACCGCGACAGGATATTCACTTTCGGTATAGCAGGTGGGTATACTGTTTTTCGAAAGAATATTAACAGCATAGCTGTCCATTGCCCCTGCAACACAACTTGCGATACCTTTTACAGCATCGTCGCCGAATACCTGCTCACGGAACTTATGTACAGCCGAAAAAACAGGAACACCGACAGGAGATTTATCTTTGAAAATATTGCATATTTCGTTGTATCTGTCAACATATTTAATATGCGCATCGATATAGTACTGTTCGTTGGTAAGCTTTTTGTCATACTTAAACATATATTTAAGTATGCCGTCTGCGGTACCGTCGCACATAAGTGCCAAATCATAAAGCTCAAGAAGCTTTGATGGAATATTGTGGCGAACACGCGGATACAGGTCACCCTCGGCAAAGACCTCGATATTTTCATTCAGCTGTTTTGTCCAACGGGTTTCCATTCGTTCACGCTCAATAGAATTTATTGACGAAAAGCTGTCGTGGAACTGCGTGTGATAAGGTGCGCCGAAGGGACGCAAAAACGGCTTTGTATTGCCTGCAAAGGCTTGTGCAAGCTCTGCGGCATCTGTTCCCTCAAAATCCCAAGTAGAGGGAACTATACATACACCTGCGCGAATTTCGGGATTGATACTGTCCACCGTTTCGCGGATTTTCTTTGCAAAATCAACAAGCGATTTTCGCGAAACCTCAAGAAATGCGTCGCGATATTTGTTTTGACCGCCTGTAAAAACAAGCCTTTCAATTTCCTCGCGCGGAATTTCTTCACCCAACAGCTCGTAATATTTTTTAAGGTGCAGGGGACACATACAGCCCATATTATAGGGTCTGAAATTAAGCCTGAAGTCATCGTCTATCATAAGCAAGTCGGGGTTGTTGCTTGCCGCTATACGAACAGAGTTCATATAATCGGCGGAAAACTGCTCGTCAAGCGGACAAATGCCGTCGGGACAGCTTTCACCGAGAACGCCCTGTTGTTTTTGATAGTCGTGCTTAACGCGATAGCGGTCATATAAAATAGGCGAACCGTGACCGAAGCCTGATATCCAAATGCCCGTTTCAATACCGTTTTTCTTAAAAAAAGCTACGGTCGTTTTGAACTTTTCCGAGCTGATTTCTTCATCTGCCTCGAAAGTATACATCGGGTAAGAGCAAATCACGAAAACGCGCTCTATTTTACCGCGATTAAAGTAGTCTAAATATTTTCGAAGATCCTCTTCAATATGCCCGTCGCGAATGGACTGAATAGAAATGGGAACCGAAATTTTGTACATATAAATCACCCTGCTTTTATAAATTTAAAAATACAATAGCCGCAATGCCGGTAACAAAGCCGACAAATTGTATTTTTGTAAGCTTTTCTTTGTAAAAAAAGCGCGAAACGAGATATGTAACGATTATACTGCCCGATGAGATAAGCGGAAACATAAGCGATACATTCATTTTTGCCTGCAAAAGCATTACAAAAAGGTTTACAACACCGTTCATACTACCGCATATAAGCGCATATGACCAACCGCTTTTTGCGCATTTTTTCAAATCATTCTTTTCACGCAGTATACAGCCTATTGCCATTGCAACAAAAACCGCGGCAAGTGCAATAATCATAAATTCGTTTTTGTATTCACCGTCGAATTTTGACTGTTGCATTTTTTGTATTACCGAACACATACCGTTGCCGACGAATGCAAGAACAACATACAATAACCATTTAAGCGAGATTTTTGCATCGTCCTTTGATTTTTTGTTTATAAGAAACAGCGAAATCACAAGCAGTGTAAGACCTATAACAAAAAATGTGCCAATGGGGTCTTTCAAAAACAAAAGCCCGTAAAATGTGGGTATCATAAGCGAGTAGGATATAAGTAGTGATGTAAGCGACAACGGGCCTTGCGCAATTGCCAAAATTGCAAAAACCGTGGCGAAACAGTATGCAACTGCAAAACCCAATGAATAGGGGAGAAGTGCCGTATTAAACGAAAGCGAGCGCGAAGAAAATACAAAAAACAGCATCGCGAAAAAAGCCACAGCCGCACTGAAAAAGTAAACACCCCGCCCACCGTTCTTGTCGGTGAACGGCTTTTTCACAATGTTTTGACCCGATGAACAAAGAATTATTATCACAAGATATACGGCAGCCGTCATTGCTCGCTCTCCTAAACAAATATTATCTACAACAATAATAATGTGCAGAATAAAAATTTACAATGCATAATCTTCATAAAATATTGCATTTTCTTCCCAAATAAAGTATAATAGTACAAAAGTATCGGGTGATAGTATGCAAATAAGATATAACCGTGCAAAAATTGCACAGCTTTTGGGCGACCTTTCAAACCTAACGGGTATCAGCATTTCTTTTTTGGATACCGAATATAACCGTATATGTCAGTTGGGCGATGATGAGGGCTTTTGTGCCAAATACCAAAAAAGCGGTAATGAGGATAGCTGTTGCGAGTCTGATTTGCGCCTGTTTGAAAAATGCAAAAAAAGCGGAGTGTACGAGTGGTGCATATGTCCCGCAGGACTTTATGATGCGGCAATGCCGGTGGTAAAAGACGGCATAACCGTCGGGCATATTATTATGGGCAGAATACGCCATACCAAGTCGCCGGAAACGGCGTTGCCGAGCTTTGAAAACGGTCTCAGCAGGCTTTATGAAAAGCTGCCTGTTTTTACAGATGAACAGCTTGAAAGTCTTAAAAATCTGCTGCCGAACATACTTTTTTCAAAGGCTATAATTATCGAAAAAAACACACTTTTTTCTGAAATTGAGAAATATATCGATGAGCATATTACTGACGATTTATCCGTAACTGCATTGTGCGATAAATTTTTTATTTCTAAAAACGCACTGTACGCGTGTTTTAAAGAAAATTGCAATTCAACAGTGGGCGAGCTTGTTACAGAAAAACGGCTTGATGCGGCAAAACGACTTTTAAAGGAAACCACACTGCCCGTTTGCACCGTTGCTGAAAAATCGGGTATTGAAAATTACAGCTATTTTTGCCGATTGTTTAAGCGAAAGTGCGGTACCACACCGCGTGAATACAGAAACACGGCACGATAGTAAGACACCGAAAGGAGAAAGCTATGATAGGCTTTATTTATAAAATCGACACTATGCTACTTGACGGCATTCAGTCGCTCTGCGGTTGTGCGTTTTTAGATATGGTTATGCCCTTTATAACCTCGTTGGGCAACGGCGGTGCTGTGTGGATAGCAATTGCCGTTGTAATGATTGCAACCAAAAAGTACAGAAGGCACGGTGTTTTGATGCTTGCTTTAATGCTTGTCGGGCTTTTGGTCGGTAATCTTGTGCTTAAAAATCTTGTTACAAGAGCGCGACCCTGTTGGGGCGAGGAAATAAGCCTTTTGATTGCAAATCCTTCCGATTTTTCATTTCCGTCCGGGCATACGCTTTCGTCGGTAATTGCGGCTGCAACAATAACTTCTGCAAATAAAAAATTCGGTTTCTTCGCAATTCCGCTTGCAATCCTAATTGCGTTTTCACGACTTTACCTGTATGTTCATTACCCGACCGATGTTTTGTTTTCGGTAATTCTCGGGTTGATTATTTTCTTTACAGGCAACTTTGCAATGCTGCGAATGCTAAAATAGAATAGTGCAAAAAACAGGCTCGATATCGAACCTGTTTTTTTGATGTTATAAAATTCTCGGTTTTTCTTCAATTACCTCATCATTAAAGCTGATGTAGCTGTTTGCACCGTCAAATCCCGCATCTATGCTGTTGCCGTCGATATCGGCGTGCAGGCGGTGTGAAAACTCAATAATCCCTTTCTTTTCGTCGTAAACAATGCCGTTTATTACCAGCTCGTTTACCGATTTAATTCGTCTGTAACATATTTCGTACGCATCGACCGTCGTGCTTAGTAAAACACGGTGCCTTGCTGTCATATCGGCGCGGCGAAGTGGGGGAGTGTCAAAATTATATCCGTTCGAAATATTGACTCGCTTTGCCTCTTTTTCATTTTCTTTTGCGTTGTATCGCTTTTGCCCGATTGCAAGAATTATAAGAAGAACGCCTGCAATAATGATAAAGCCTGCAAGTACTGTATATAAAAGCGAGTTGCCGTAAATTTCGGCTTGTGTTTCGTCTAAATTCAGCAATTCATATTTGTCGGTTTTAAGCTCAATAACAAGGTCGATATTTGGGTTTATCGTAAGATACAGCGTTGTGCCTTTATCAAGCACTTCAATTTCATTTTCAAAGCCGTTGGGCACTGCGCTGGCATCAATATCAAAGTATTTCTCGTCTTCAAAATTAAGTGTTATGTAATCTTCTGTTATATCCCAACTTTTTAAGGTACCCGTATAGGTTTCTGCCTCACTGCGGCGTATAGGTTTGTTCATCAACATCATAAATATAAAAAACAACCCAAAAAGTATTGCGATTATTCCAAGTATCGTGCAGTGCAAGGGCTTTGCAACTGCTTTTCCCGTGAATGTACGCTCGCTATCTTTCATCAATTTCAATCTCCTTTGCGATTGTATGCTTTTTATTATGAAATAAATATATCAGTAATACAGCCGAAAAGCAACCGTTAAATAATAAGCATCATCTTGCTTATGGTTTATAGTATTATTGTAAAATTCGAAACTAAGGGGGAAGCTCAAAAAAACAGACCTCAATAAAGATGAATGATACAAATAAAAAACTGTTCTCATATGAGAACAGCTTTTCGTTTGGAGGCACCACCCGGATTTGAACCGGG
>CAZIEH010000097.1:0-5654 GCA_964538695.1 uncultured Eubacterium sp.
GCTTTATGACCGAGCTTTACAGACACATCGGCCCCGATACAGATGTTCCTGCAGGTGATATCGGCGTCGGCGCAAGAGAGGTCGGCTACCTTTTCGGTCAGTACAAAAGACTTCGTAACGAGTTTACAGGCGTCTTGACAGGTAAAAGCATTCAGTCGGGCGGCTCGCTTATCCGTCCCGAGGCAACAGGCTTCGGTGCCGTTTACTACACCGCAGAGGTTCTTAAATCCTACGGCGAGGACATCAAGGGCAAGACCTTTGCCGTTTCGGGCTTTGGTAATGTTGCTTGGGGTACCGTACAGAAGATTACCGAGCTTGGCGGTAAGGTTGTCACCATCTCGGGTCCCGACGGCTATATTTACGACGAGGACGGCATAAACACACAGGAAAAAATTGACTTTATGCTTGAAATGCGTGCTTCCTGCCGCGATAAGGTTCAGGATTATGCCGACAAATTCGGCGTACCGTTCTATGCAGGCGAGAAACCGTGGGGCGTTAAGGTTGATGTTGTTATGCCTTGCGCAACTCAGAACGAGGTCGGTATTGAGGATGCCAAAAAGATTGTTGCAAACGGCGTAAAGTACTATATGGAAGTTGCCAATATGCCCACTACCGAAGAGGCTTTCAAATATCTTAAAGAAAACGGCGCGGTTATCGCCCCCTCAAAGGCAGTAAACGCAGGCGGCGTTGCGGTTTCGGGTCTTGAAATGAGCCAGAACTCTATGCGTTACAGCTGGACTGCCGAAGAGGTCGATGCAAAACTGCACCAGATTATGAAAAACATTTTCAGCTCTTCTGCCGATGCCGCAGAGAAATACGGTATGAAAGGCGATTTGGTTGCCGGCGCGAATATCGCAGGCTTCTTAAAGGTTGCCGAGGCTATGAAGTGGCAGGGCGTTGTCTGATAACGCTTTTACCGAAAACAAAAACAGCTTGCCAAAGCACTTGACAAATTGTTTTTCGGTGTTATAATTGTATTAGAGATTAGAGATGTAAAGTCGGCGAACTTTACATCTCTTTTTTGTTTTGTAAAAGAATTATTCCGTAAAATGCGTAATATCTTGTTTCAAGGAGGTAAAGAAAATGCACAACTTTTTATTTGAAACGGTTTTGCGCGCCGTTATTTCGCTTATAATCGGCGGAATTATCGGCAGTGAGCGTGCGCGACACGGTCGTGCGGCAGGTATGCGAACACATATTTTGGTTGCACTCGGCTCTTGTTTAACAAGTATGACAAGCGTTTTTATTGCCGACACTTTTTCAAGCGGCGGTGATATTTCAAGAATACCAGCACAGGTTATTTCGGGTATAGGCTTTTTGGGCGCAGGTGTTATAATACTGCGGTCAAACAATATGATAACGGGACTTACCACGGCGGCAGGCGTATGGGCGACGGCTACAATAGGTATTGCGGTCGGGTACGGCTATTACGCGGGTGCGGTAATTGTTACACTGCTTTTCTTGGCAACGACGGTGCTTTTTTCGAAATTCGAAAAGGTGCGCAAGTCGGCAGAAATAATTTATATCGAAATTGATGATGCATATGCCGTTAATTCGCTGATAAGCCAACTTGAAAAAGCTATCGGCGAAACCTTTACTTACCAAATTTTCGCACCGAAAAGCGGAATACAGGGCAATGTCGGCATCGATATTACGGTCGACAAGGTCAACAGTGTCGACATAAACAAAATCTTACAGCTTGAAAATGTTGTATTTTCGGTTGAAGAATAAATAGCAATTCGCAAAGGAACAAGCAAATCAGGGAAACAGGCGGTATTTGTTGCCAAGCCTATTCCCACTGCGTTTATTTTCAGGAGGTAAAAATTATGTACAATGTGGCAATTGTGGGCGGCGGCGTTATCGGTTCTATGCTGGCGCGCGAGCTTACGAAATACAAATTAAGCGTTTGTATTTTGGAAAAAGAAAATGATGTTGCAATGGGCGCATCAAAAGCCAACAGCGGTATTATTCACGGTGGCTTTGACCCCGAGCCGAACACTTTAAAAGCAAAGCTTAACGCATCGGGTGTTCCGCTTTTGTACGAGGCGGCAAAGCAGTTAAATGTACCGCACAAAAACAACGGTTCTTTGGTTGTTGCTTTCGGTGCCGACGAAGAACCTATGATAGAGGAGTTATATAAACGGGGACTTGAAAACGGTATAGACGGTATGAAAATTCTGTCAGGTGACACGGCAAGAGAGCTTGAACCTAATCTTTCAAACGAGGTTACAAAGGCACTTCTTGTCACGAATGCGGGAATTATCTGCCCATATGCACTTACAATAGCCGCCGCAGGTAATGCAATGGACAACGGCGCAGCTCTTTTAACGAATTTCGAGGTTACTGATATTGTAAAGGGTGACGGCGAATTTACACTGAATGCCGCCGACGGCAGGCAAATAACCGCCGAGCGCATAATAAATTGCGCAGGTGCATATGCCGATAAAATTGCCGCTATGCTCGGTGACGGATTTTTTGAAATCATACCGCGTGCAGGCGAATATATGTTACTTGATAAAACCGAGGGGGACACGGTATCGCACACAATATTCCAAGTACCCACCGCAAACGGTAAAGGTATTTTGGTAACACCCACTGCTGACGGCAACCTGCTTTTGGGCCCGACGGCTGAGAAAAAGGAAGCCCCCGACTGCGTTGAAACCACAAGCGGCGGCTTGGATACTGTTGCAAAGCTTGCACGAAAAAGCGTGCCGAATGTAAATACGCGTGCGGTAATCACCTCTTTCTCGGGTGTTCGCGCATCCGAAAAGGGCGGTGATTTTATTATCGAGGCAAGCCAAACCGTGCAAGGTGTCGTACACATTGCCGCAATAGACTCACCCGGGCTTTCCTCTTGTGTCGCAATTGCAAAATATGCTGTTGAAATTCTTGAAAAAATCGGCGTAGAGCTTGTTCCTAATCCCGATTTTAACGGTCTTCGCGAGGATACACACAGCTTTAAAAAGATGAGCGATGAGCAAAAGGACGAATATATAAAGCGCAACCCCGCTTACGGCAGGATTATTTGCCGTTGCGAGCAGATAAGTGAGGGCGAAATAAGAGATGCATTGCGCCGCAACCCGAAAGCCGCTGATATCGACGGCGTAAAGCGCCGTACACGCTCGGGAATGGGCAGATGTCAGGGCGGTTTTTGTATGCCTTATGTTATGAAAATCATTGCCGAAGAAACAGGTGTAAAAGAAACCGATGTAACAAAATTCGGCGGCAAATCCGGCATTGTTACGGGTAAGATGTAAATAAACAGGATATTTTACTAAACATCGAAACGGAGAATAAAAAATGATAAATCACGATATTGTAGTAGTAGGCGGCGGCCCTGCCGGAATGGCGGCGGCGATTTCCGCGTTTGATAACGGTGTTAAAGATGTTTGCATTTTGGATCGCGAAGAAAAGCTCGGCGGCATTTTAAAGCAGTGTATACATAACGGCTTCGGTCTTCATAAGCTCGGACAAGAGCTTACCGGCCCAGAGTACGCCGCAGTATATGAAAAAGAGGTTGAAAAGCGCGGCATAAAGGTATACTACGAAACTATGGTAACAGGCATTTCGCAGGATAAGGTTGTAACCGCGCAAAACACCGAGGGCTTGCTTAAAATCAAGGCTAAAGCAGTCGTTCTCGCAATGGGTTGCCGCGAGCGCAGTCGCGGTGCGCTTAATACGGCAGGTACACGCCCGTCGGGTGTTTACAGCGCAGGCACGGCGCAAAAGCTTATGAATTGCGAGGGCTTTTCGGTCGGCCGCCGCGTTGTTATTTTAGGCTCGGGTGATATCGGACTTATAATGGCGCGCAGAATGTCGCTTGAGGGTGCAAAGGTCGAGGCGGTTTGCGAGCTTATGTCGTATTCCGGCGGCTTAAAGCGTAATATTGTCCAGTGCCTTGATGATTTCGGTATTCCCTTGTATCTTTCAACGACTGTTGCGGAAATTCACGGCAAGGACAGATTAACGGGTGTCACCGTGGCACAAGTCGATGAAAACAGAAATATAATAGAAGAAAGCAAGCGCTTTATACCTTGCGATACACTTCTGCTGTCGGTAGGTCTTATACCCGAAAACGAGCTTACCGCAAACGCAGGTATTTCCATTGACCGCATCACAAGCGGCGCAAAGGTCGACGAAAACCGTGAAACCGAAAATGACGGCATTTTTGCCTGCGGCAATGTTTTGCATGTTCACGACCTTGTCGACTATGTTTCCGACGAGGCTGAAATAGCAGGCAAAGGCGCGGCGGAATATGTCCTCGGTAATATTAAAAAGGGCGACACCGTTGTTACAAAAGCGGGTTACGGCGTACGGTATGTTTTGCCGCAGAGAATAAACAAAGATAAAAACGACTCGGTTGCCGTTTATCTGCGTGTTTCACAGCCTTTCGGCAAAGTGAAATTTACTGTTAAAAGCGGCGAAAAGGTTTTGGCAAGCGCAGTAAGGCTTAAAGCGGCACCCGGCGAAATGGAAAAAATCACCTTAAAAGCAGACAAGCTCTGCGAGGCTGAAAACGAAATTACCGTATGTTTGGAGGAGCTTTAATGAAACGCGAATTGACCTGTATAATTTGTCCGCGCGGTTGCGCACTTAGTGTCGAAATCGACGGCGATAATGTTAAAGTAGAGGGCAACGGTTGCCCGAAAGGCGAAAAATACGCTATCGATGAATGTACAAATCCCACCCGAACCGTTACATCGACAGTAAGGGTTGAAAACCGTGACGATACTATGGTAAGCGTAAAAACCGCATCCCCGATACCGAAAGACGAAATTTTCAATGTTATGAAAATAATCCGCGAAAAAACAGTCAGCGCACCTGTAAATATCGGCGATGTACTGATAGAAAATGTTTGCGGAACAGATATCGTAGCCACAAAAGAGATTAAATAGCACAAAAACACCGTCGCTTGATATATCTTGCGACGGTGTTTTTTATCTTAAAAGCCTATCTGCCTATAATTTCATCAACAGCTTTTTATTTTGTTTTAGATTGATATTTCAATGCTCTGCTTCTGCGTGTAAAATTCCGCTGTTTTAATGAAACGGAATTTCGTTAAAGCTCATTTTAATGCGAATGGCAATGCTTTACAAATCATTCGCCGCAGTATACGGGCAACATTTCGAAAAGCCGAATGAGCTTGTAAAGCTCAATATTCTAAAATTCTTCAAGCTGTTTGCCCAAAAACGCCGCCGCAACACTCGCTATGGAATGTTCGGCAGCCGTCGGTGTGCCGTTATCAAGCGCGAAAACCACAGCACCTGCAATATCACCCGATGAAATAATAGGCACGGCAATGCCGATGCTTTGCTCGCATCCCTCAAGAACAGGCAACCGCCTTTCGCCGTTAGCGAAAATATAAGAACGCCGCGCATTGATAATTTCTTCAAGAGATGCGGAATTTCTGCGGTCGATAACCTCGCGCCGCGATATACCCGCTGCCGCAACACAGCGGTCACGGTCACAAATTATAATCCCCTTCTTGCAGTTGCGCCATAAAACCTCGGCGTAAACCTCGGCAAATACCGCAAGCTCCCCTATCGGCGAGTATTTTTTGAATATAACCTCCCCGTCCCTCTCGGTGTATATCTCCAACGGGTCGCCGTTACTGATAACACTGACATCATAGACCTTGTCCGCCCGATTATTGC